>NZ_JOMJ01000004.1:600000-792669 GCF_000711295.1 Desulfohalovibrio reitneri
GCTCAAGCGGGGGCGGGAGTACAGCCTGGACTTCGAGGTGCGTCTGGCCCGGCGCGACGTGCCAAGATGGCTGAAAACGGCGCTCTTCTTCTGGTCCTGGGACGTCATCGGGGCGACAACCTACCGCCTGGACTTCAGCTTCTAACCTCCCGCGGGGGAGGCGGAACCGGCTGCCGTGACCCAGCGCGAACCCATCAAGGTCAGCGGGGACACCACCCGCGAGCGCAAGCGCCGCCAGCGCGAACTGTGGCTGGCCATGGGCGGGGCCGTGCTCATCGTGCTCCTGACCTGGGTGGAGCTGCAGTACATCGGCCTGGATTCCTACCTGTTCCTGGGCCTGTTCAACTTCAACTTCATCCTGCTGGCCGTCATTCTTTTCGTGGTCATCAGGAACATGGTCAAGCTGGTGCTGGAGCGTCGGCGCAAGGTGCTTGGCTCGCGATTGCGGACACGGCTGGTGCTGGCCTTCATGTCGCTGTCCCTCATCCCCACCCTGATCATGTTCTTCATTTCCGTGCAGTTCGTGCAGACGGGCATCGACTATTGGTTCCAGACCCAGGTGGAGTCCTCCATGGACAAGGCCCTGGAGGTGGGGCAGACGGCCTACTCACTGGCGCGCAAGCGCCCTGAGCGGGTGGGCAACTCCATGGTCTGGGACATTCGCGAGCGCCGCTTCGCCTGGGGCGGCAAGGGCATGGATTCCTACATCGCGGAGAAGAAGAAGCAGTTCGACCTGGGCATCGCGGGCGTGCTCACCCCGGAGCGGGACCAGCAGAACTGGCACATGGACGAGGATTTCCAGGCCGCCTGGCAAGAGTTCCGCTCCAAGACGGACTGGGCCTCCCTGCGCGAGGAGCCACGCTACCATTCCATGATCGTTCCGGGAGTGGGCATGGACGTGGTCGTCGGCGCGCTGCCCGTGGACCAGGCCAAGACAGGTTTTCTGGTGCTGGGCGAAAGCCTGGGGCAGGGGCTTCTCTTCAAGATGGACCGCATCGTGCGCGGGGTGGAGGAGTACAAAAAACTCCAGAACCTCAAGGCACCGCTCAAGGTGGCTCTTTATTTGACCATGGGGCTGATGACTTTTTCCATCATCCTTGGCTCCATCTGGTTCGGCTTCCGCTTGGCCAAGGAGCTGTCCCAGCCGGTGCAGGCACTGGCCATGGGCACCCAGCGCATCGCCAGGGGCGACCTTGGGGTGCGCCTGGAGGACAAGTCATCTGACGAGCTGGGTTTTCTGGTGCAGTCCTTCAACCGCATGGCCGAGGACCTGCAAGAGAGCCAGGAGCGGCTGAAGCAGGCCAACCAGCGCCTGGGTTCCCAGAATCAGGAGTTGGAGGCCAGGGGCAGCTATATCGAGGCCCTGCTGGACAACATCACCGCGGGGGTTGTCTCCCTGGACAGCCGGGGCCGGGTGAACACCGTGAACAAGGCCGCCGAAACCATGCTCGGCCTGGACGCCTCGGACATCATCGGCCGCACCCCCGTTGAACTGTTGGAGGGCGAGTACCGGGAGCGGGTGGAGGAGGTGCTGGCCCAACTGGAAAAGAGCCCCGGCCAGCAGTGGCAGCAGCAGGTCAACGTGGGCCTGGGCTCGCGCGAGGCCAAGTTCCTGGTCAACGTGGTGGGCCTGCGCACGCCGGAGGGGCGCGACGCCGGGCTGGTGGCCGTGTTCGAGGACATCACCGAGCTGGAGAAGATGCAGCGGGTGGCCGCCTGGCGCGAGGTGGCCCGGCGCATCGCCCACGAGATCAAGAATCCCCTCACCCCCATCAAACTCTCCGCCCAGCGCCTGGAGCGCCGCTTCGCGGGCGAGGTCGAGGACCCGGTTTTCACCGAGTCCACCCGGCTTATCGTTCGCCAAGTGGAGAACATGCAGCAGATGGTGCAGGAGTTCTCCGCCTTCGCCAAGATGCCGGAGGTGGTGCTCAAGCCGGATGACCTGCCCTCGCTGGTCTCCGAGGTCGTGGACCTTTTCCGCCACTCCCACGCGTCCATCGACTGGGAGTTGTCCGTACACGGCGAGTTCCCCCAGGTTCGCTTCGACCGCGAGGGCGTCCGCCGTGTGCTCATCAACATCCTGACAAACGCGGCCGAAGCCATGGGCGAAGTGCGGGACAGCCGGGTGGAGGTGGACTGCTCCTACGACTCCATCCTCAAGCTGGCCGTGGTGGAAGTGCGCGACAACGGTCCCGGCCTCTCCGACGAAGACCGCACCCGGCTGTTCGAACCCTACTTTTCTCGTAAGAAGGGCGGCACCGGCCTGGGCCTGACCATCGCCCGCTCCATCGTCTCAGACCACCACGGTTACTTGCGCGTGCGCCCCAACCATCCCCGGGGAACCATCTTCGTGGTGGAACTCCCCCTGCAGGGTTGATTTCCGGGCCCTCCGCCCATGACAGGGCGAAGCGGTTGCGCTACATTGGCCCCAAAAGCCTGGAGTTGCCATGCGCGTCATCATCACCGGCGGAACCGGATACATTGGAAGGCACCTCGTGGAGGCCCTGCTCGAACGGGGCGACGAGGCGGTCGTTCTTTCCCGCAGCCAGGGCAAGGTGCGAGAGGCCTTCGGAGGCCGGGCCAGCGCCGCCACCTGGGACGGCCGCACGGCCGAAGGCTGGGGGCAGTTGGCGGACGGCGCGGACGCCATCGTTAATCTGGCCGGGGAGAGCATTTTCGGCGGTCGCTGGCTGCCGGTCAAAAAGAAGCGGATCATGGAGTCGCGGACAAATGCCGGGCGGGCTGTGACCGAGGCGGTCCGCCAGGCGGAGAAGAAGCCTTCCGTGGTGGTTCAGGGAGCGGCCGTGGGGTGCTACGGCGACAGGCCCCCGCCGCCCGCCACGGAGGACGCGCCCTTGGGCGAGGGCTTCTTGGCGGATGTCTGTCGCGAATGGGAAGCGTCCACCAGCGAGGTGGAGGACATGGGCGTGCGAAGGGCCGTGGCCCGCACGGGGCTGGTGTGCAGCCGCGACGGCGGGGCCCTGGCGGCAATGCTTTCTCCCTTCAAACTGGGGCTGGGGGGACCCATCGGCGACGGCAAGCAAGGCTTTCCATGGATAGCCCTGGAGGACGAGGTGGGGGCCATCCTGCATCTGTTGGATACCCCTGAATGCCATGGTCCCTTCAACCTGACTGCGCCGGACGTGGTGGACAACCGCGCCTTCTCGAAAGAGCTGGCCCGGGCGCTGCGCCGTCCCTCGTTTTTCCGCGCCCCGGCCTGCGTGCTGCGCGCCCTGCTGGGCGAAATGGCCGAGGAGATGCTGCTGCAGGGGCAGTTCGTGGATTCCTCCAAGCTGCGGAACAGCGGCTACGTTTTTCGGGAACCCGCACTACGGGATTTCCTTGAACGCTTATTCAGATAAGCCTTTACAGAGCGGGGAAGCGTGCCCTATTCTTTTGAACATGGTGGGAGGAACGGGAACCGCGTTGCGACGGGTCGCTCAGGCCCCGGACCGGCGGGAGGCCGGCATGGCTGAGGAAGGCGCCCTTCGCGTTCTGGTTGTGGAGGACGAGGGGGTCGTTTCCCTGGACATCCGCAACCGGCTCAAACGCATGGGCATGCAGGTGGTCGGGCAGGCGGACTCCGGCGAGGAGGCGGTGCGGCTGGCTGTGGAGCAGACGCCGGACCTGGTGCTCATGGACATCATGCTGGCCGGCGAGATGGACGGCATCGAGGCGGCCTCACGCATCCGCGACTCCGTTGGGACCCCGGTCATCTTTCTTACCGCCTACGCGGACGAGGCCACTCTTGACCGGGCCAAGATTTCCACGCCGTTCGGCTACATCGTCAAGCCCTTCGAGGATCGCGAACTGGCCATCAACATCGAGATGGCCCTCTACAAATACAAGATGGACCGCCGCCTGCGCGACAACGAGCGCTGGTTGGACACCACCCTGCGTTCCATTGGCGATGGGGTCATCACCACTGACCAGGACGGCCGCGTGACTTTCGTCAACCCCGAGGCCTTGCGCATATTGGGGCAGGACGGGGAGGAATGGCTGGGACAGAAGCTGGACGGGGTGCTGCGTCTGACCAGCGAGGAGACCGGAGAGCCTGTGCGGGACATGGCGGGCCGCGTCCTGCGGGGTGAGGAGGCCTGCTGCTCCTCGGACAATATGCTGCTTTTCCCGCCGGTTGGAGAGCCCGCTCCGGTGAACATCACCATCTCCCCCATCCGGCGCGGGCGCGAGGGGGACGTCATGGGCGCGGTGCTGGTCATCCGCGACATCTCCGAGCGCAAGCACTCCGAGCAGGAGCTGCGCGCCTACGTGCGGCGGCTGAAAACCACCCTGGAGCAGACGGTCAACGCCCTGGCCATCACCTCGGAGAAGCGCGACCCGTACACGGCTGGGCACCAGCAGCGTGTGGCCCAGTTGGCCTGCGCCATGGCAAAGGAATTGGGGCTGGACGAGGACAAGGTGGAGGGCATCCGGGTGGCCGCCCTGTTGCACGACATCGGCAAGATCTACGTCCCGGCGGAAATCCTTTCCAAGCCCGCCCGGCTGACCAATATGGAGATGGGCATTGTCAAGACCCACCCCGAGGTGGGCTACGACATTCTCAAGGAGGTGCCCTTCCCATGGCCTGTGGCGGAGATCGTGCTGCAGCACCATGAACGGGTGGACGGCTCCGGCTACCCTTCCGGCCTCAGGCGGCAGGACATCCTGCCAGAGGCGCGCATCCTCTGCGTGGCCGACGTGGTGGAGGCCATGTCCTCCCACCGCCCCTACCGAGCCGCCCTCGGCCCGGACCTGGCCCTCAAGGAGATCACCAAGAACCGTGGCCATCTGTACGACTCCGAGCTCGTGGATGTCTGTATCAGCCTGTTCAACGACGGCTTCAACTTCAAACAGTTCGACTAGCCTGACGCCCGGTGGCGAATGGGCTTCGCTGGTCCGCTTCCCATCCCAAAGACGAGTCCGCCATGAACACCATCCTGGTCGTTGACGACGAAGAGGGCATCCGCTTTTCCCTGCGCGGCATACTGGAGGACGAGGGCTACGAGGTGCGCGAGGCGGCCAGCGGCGAGGAAGCCCTGGAGGACGTGGCCGAGCGCCGCCCCGACCTGGTCTTTCTGGACATCTGGCTTCCCGGCGTGGATGGCCTCAGTGTTTTGGGAACCCTGCAGAAGGACCTGGCCGATGTGCCGGTCATCATGATTTCCGGGCACGGGAACATCGAAACGGCCGTGTCCGCCATCAAGAACGGGGCCTTCGACTTCATCGAGAAGCCCCTCTCCCTGGAAAAGGTGGTCATCGCCGCCAGCAAGGCGCTGGAGTTCAAGGAGCTCAAGCGCGAAAACCTCAGCCTGCGCGCCCGCATCAACACCGACCAGGTGCAGCGGCTCACCGGCGAATCCTCCTCCATCAAGCAGCTTCGGGAACAGATCGGCCGGGTGGCCCCCACCGACGCCTGGGTGCTCATCACCGGGGAGAACGGCACCGGCAAGGAGATCGTGGCCCGCATGACCCACGCCGAGAGCAAGCGGGCGGAGAAACCCATGATAGCGGTGAACTGCGCGGCCATCCCCGAGGAGCTCATCGAGGCGGAGCTCTTCGGCCACGAGAAGGGGGCTTTCACCGGCGCGGAGCGCTCCAGCGAGGGCAAGTTCGAGCTTGCCGACGGCGGCACCCTGTTCCTGGACGAGATCGGGGACATGAGCCTCAAGACCCAGGCCAAGATTCTGCGCATCCTCCAGGAACAACGGTTCGAGCGCGTGGGCGGGCGCAAGACCATTTCCGTGGACGTGCGCGTGATCGCCGCCACCAACAAGGATCTGACCGCGGAAATCGAAGCGGGCAATTTCCGCGAGGACCTCTACTACCGCCTGAAGGTGTTTCCCCTGCACGTGCCGCCCCTGCGCGAGCGCAGCAAAGACGTCCCCCTGCTCATGAAGGAGTTCACCGCCGCCATGAGCCGGGAACACGGCTTCAAGCCCATCGGGTTCTCGGACGAGGCCCTGCGGGTGGTAGAGGATTATTCCTGGCCGGGCAACGTGCGGGAGTTGAAGAACTTCGTGGAGCGAATGCTCATCATGTGCGGCGGCCGCACCGTGGGGGTGGACGATTTGCCGCCGGAGTTGGCCCGGGGCGCGCCGACCTGTGCCCGCGGGGAAAGCGGGGAAGGGGACTTGGCAGGCCTGCTGCGTGAGGACGTGGACCTCAAGACGGCCAGGCAGCGGTTCGAGGCGCAATACCTCGCCTCGCGCCTGGCGGAGTGCGATGGCAACGTAAGCCGCTTGGCGGAAGTTGCCGGCGTGGAGCGTTCCACGCTCTACCGCAAGCTCAAGGCGCTGGGCGTGCAGGTTTCGGAGTAGGGGAGAGGCCGTCCGCCGTTAGTCCAGCCAGTCGCGGAATGGGTCGTGGCCGCCGGCCAGGATCTCGAAGACCTCGGCGTATGCCCCGCCGGTGCGGCTCATGCGGCCCCGGTATCGGGCCAACCCTTCCATGGCCTGATCCACCTTGCGTCCCAGCAGCCCCTCATAGCAGGCGATGGCCCGCATCTTTCGTTCTATGGACTGGCCGATGGCCATGGTCAGGTCGAAGGTCTGCAATGGCGGCTTGATCTCGTAGCCCAGCACCGTCTCAACCCGCCAGGGGGCACCCTCGAGGTCGGGATTGCCCGGGTCGGCCGCGGCTGTCACCGCGGTCTTGACCAGGCAGCTCAGTCCGTAGCGGTCGGGCGCCGGGTCCTGGGAGGAGAAGGTGAATACCCGCTCAGGCTGGTGTTTTCTGATCTTGCGGGCCGCCTTGAGCATGGCCTCGCGGGAGAACATGTCCGGCCCGCCCTCCACCAGCAGGAAGGAGACGTCGGCCACGCCCAGAATCCCGGCGGCCTCCCGCGCCTCGCGGGCCAGGGTGGTCAGGTTTTCGCCGGAGTAGGCGGAAAAGACGTTGACGCACTTATACCCCTGGTTCGCAAGCAGGGCCAGGGAGCCCCCACATCCCATGGCGATGTCGCCCGGAGTCAATCCGAAAGAAAGGACGGTTTTGCTCATGGTTCCCATCACGTGTGCGAGAATGTCCGCCTGTCTTTAGACCCATTTACGCCATGTTGCAAGGGCGGCACCCCCAAGGGCCGGGTTGGGTCAGGCGTTGACGAGCTTCTTGAACTGCCTGGCGTTGGGCACCATGGCCTGGTTGTTGAAGTAGACCCGGTTGGGCCACTGTCCGGCGCAGACGCGCAGCACGTCGTACAACTCGTCCTCGGAGTATTCATGGCGCGTGTTGTATGCGGGGCGGCCATGCAGGCGGAAGTATCGCAGTCCCCGGCCGGTTGGCTGGCGGATGAAGGGGTCGGCCGCGTGGACCAGGTCCAGCTCCATGACCAGGCTGGAGACCAGCTCGTCGGTCCACCCCTCGCCCCGGGGCTCGAATACCATCTGCATCCCCTCGCGGGGGGCCTCGCTGAAAAAGCGCCGCATCCGGTCCAGTTCCCGCTTGCCCGGATGGAAGCTGGACGGGCATTGAAAGACAATGGTCTCCGCCCGCAGGGACTTTGCTATCGCCAGTGTGCGGTTCCAGGCCATGCGGGTGGTGTCGTTCCACTTGAAGCCGCCGCACTGGTCGATCTGCCGCTGGCTGAGGTCTTCGGACAGCTTGCGGTAGGTGGGCGAGGAGGAGGCGTGGGTAATGAGCTGCCACGCCTTGAGGGAGAACACGAAATCCTCCCCGGCCTTGTCCCGCCATTTGGCAGCGGTCTTGGCCATGGGAGGCTGGTAGAAGGAGCGCTGCACCTCAAGGCAGTCGAACTCGCCGAACAGGTCGTCCTGGGCTTCGGCGAAGCCGCAGGTTCCGGTCAATATCTCGGACATAGGCTTCCCCCGTCGGAAACGAATACCTACCGCTACCAGGGAAGCGCGCCTTTGGGCAAATGCGCCAGGGTTACTCCCCGATGACCTTGACCAGCACCCGCTTCTTGCGGCGGCCGTCGAATTCGCCGTAGAAGATGCGCTCCCAGGTACCGAAGTCCAGGCGGCCTTCGGTGATGGCGCAGACCACCTCGCGGCCCATGATCTGGCGTTTCATGTGGGCGTCGGCGTTGTCCTCGCCCACGTTGTGGCGGTAGCCGTCCACCGGTTCGTGAGGGGCCAGGCGCTCCAGCCATTCGTCGTAGTCCTGGTGCAGGCCGGGTTCGTCGTCGTTGATGAAGACGCTGGCTGTAATGTGCATGGCGTTGACCAGCACCAGCCCTTCCTTTACTCCGGACTCGTCGATGGTCCGCTGCACGTCGGAAGTGATGTTGATGAAGCCGCGCCGGGTGGGGACCTCGAACCAGAGTTCCTTGCGATGTGATTTCATGCCTCGTCTCCTTCACTTGGGCCGTGGAGCGAAAAAAGCCAGGCGGCCCGGCGTCTCCGCTTCAGCAGGCAGGGGCCTCTCCGGAGGTCAGCCCCGGGGCTCCCGGTCGTCGATGGCCACGTAGTCCCGCTGGACGGGGCCGGTATAGACCTGCCTGGGACGGTGGATTTTGGTCGGGCCGTGGTTTTCCTCGGCCCAGTGGGCGATCCAGCCGGGCATGCGGCCGATGGCGAACATGACCGGGTACATGTTCACCGGGATGCCCAGGGTGCGCAGGATGATGCCGGAATAGAAGTCCACGTTGGGGTAGAGGCTGCGCTCGATGAAGAAATCGTCGGACAGGGCCGCGTTCTCCAGTTCCTTGGCGATCTCGAGCAGGGGGTCGTTGTGCTTGTCCTGCTCCAGGAGCAGGTCGTGGGCGGCCTGCTTGAGGATGCGGGCTCGGGGGTCGAAGCTTTTGTAGACCCTGTGGCCGAAGCCCATGAGCCGCATTTCCTTGTTTTTCACCTTTTCCAGGTATTCGGTGACTGTCAGGTCGCCCTGGCGGATGGACTCCAGCATGTCGATGACGGCGGCGTTGGCCCCGCCGTGAAGCCGCCCCCACAGGGCGCAGATGCCCGCGGAGATGGAGGCGAAGAGGTTGGCCTGCGTGGAGCCCACCATGCGCACGGTTGAGGTGGAGCAGTTCTGCTCGTGGTCGGCGTGCACCAGAAGGAAGAGGGAGAGCGCCCGCACCTGCGCCCGCGTGGGCTCGAACTCCTTGTAAGGGATGGAGAACATCATGTGCAGGAAATTGGCGCAGTAGGAGCGGTTGGGGTCGGGGTAGACCAGGGGCTTGCCCAGGGACTTGCGGTAGGCGAAGGCCGCGATGGTGCGCACCTTGGAAATGATTTTGCCCACGGCCAGCCGAAATTCCTCCGGCGTCTGGATGTCCAGCAGGTCCGGGTGGTAGCTGGCGAAGGAGTTGATGACCGCCGAAAGGATGGACATGGGCTGCCCATAGGGAGGGAAGCCCTCGAAGTGGTGCAGCAGGTCCTCGTGCAGCAACTCCTGGTTGATGAGCATCTCGCGGAAGGTGTCGCGCTCCCGCTGGGTGGGCAGCTCGCCGAAGATGAGGAGCATGACCGTCTCGATGAAGGAGCTGTGTTCGGCCAACTGCTCGACGGGATAGCCCCGGTGGCGCAGGATGCCCCTTTCGCCGTCCACGAAGGTGATGTCCGAGGTGCATGAGCCGGTGTTGGCGTAGCCGGGGTCGAAGGTGATGCAGCCGGAGTCGTTGCGCAGGTTGCGCACGTCAATGGCCCGCTCTCCCTCGGACCCCACGATGACGGGCAGTTCGTACCGCTCGTCGCCAATGGTCAGAATGGCGTTTTGCGTGTTTTTGGACATGGTATTCCCCCTGAAGCTCGAATGTGGCGTCAGCTTGTCGTATCGAGAGAGCGACCGGCCTGATCCGGCCGGACAGCTGGAAAACGATCAAAATCGGACGCAATGTAGGCCAAAGGAGGGGCTTTTGTCGAGTCCGCCCGTCTTGCCGCTGCCCGTGAAAGACGGTAGGTGGAGAGGTGCCCATGCCTGCCAACCGTTTCGACGCCCCGCCCGAGGCCGACCTGTTCCGGGAGATTCTGGACGAACAGGCCGGCATGGTCCTCCGGCTCGACGAGGAGGGGCGCATCGTCTACGCCAACACCGCCTGCCACGAGTTTTTCGGGCAGGACCTGCCCGAGCGTTTCGTCGAACTGTTCTCCCCTGTCTTGCGCCGTGACCTGGAAGACGCCCTGAACAAGCTGGGCGGCGAGAGGCAGCGCGCCTCCCGCGAGTTGCGCCTGGCCTCGGGAGGGGGGGAGCGGTGGCTCGAAATGACCCTGCGGGTGCTGCTGGACGCCAACGGGGCGCGGCGCGGCGTGCTGGTCGAAGGGCGCGACATCACCACCCGCAAGATCGCCCAGGAAGCCCTGCTGCAGGTCACGGGGGAGAAGGAGCACTTCCGGCTCAATCTGGAAGCCATCTTCCAGTCCATCCCCGACGGCATCGTCACCGTGGACCGCGACATGCGCGTTATCCGGGCCAACAAGAACCTTGCCGCCATCCTCGACCTCGACGAGGCCGGACTGGCCCCGGGCGAGGTCCTGAATGCCGACCAGGACCGCCCTTGCCGAGCGGGTTTGCGGCAGGTGGTGGAGCAGACGCTGGAAAACCGGCGCGGCGTGCGGGAGTACCGCGTCGACTGTCGCCAGGACCCACGCCCACGCGAGCTGGTTCTCAATTCCTCGCCCCTCATGGACCACCACGGAACATTCGCGGGCGCGGTGGTGGCCGTGCGCGACATCACCCGGCTGGCGGACCTGGAGCGCAAGCTCTCGGAGCGGCACAGTTTCCAGAACATCGTGGGCAAAAGCCAGGCCATGCGGCGGGTCTACGACCTGCTGGAGCAGCTGGCAGGAGTGGACACCACCGTGCTGGTGCTTGGTGAGTCCGGCACCGGCAAGGAGCTGGTGGTGGACGCCCTGCACTATTCCGGCCCCAGGGCGCGCGGCCCCCTGGTCAAGGTCAACTGTTCGGCGCTCACCGAGAACCTGCTGGAGAGCGAGTTGTTCGGCCACGTCAAGGGCGCCTTCACCGGGGCCACCCAGGACAAGGTGGGGCGCTTTCAGGCGGCCGAGGGGGGAACCATCTTTCTGGACGAGATCGGCGACATCAGCCCCCGCATCCAGCTCAAGCTGCTGCGCGGCCTGGAGCGCAAGGAGTTCGAGCGGGTGGGCGACTCCCGCACCTACCGGGTGGACACCCGCGTGGTGGCGGCCACCAACGTTGACCTGCTGCAAAAGGTCAAGTCCGGAGAGTTCCGCGAGGACCTGTACTACCGACTGAAGGTGGTCACGGTCCGTCTGCCGCCCCTGCGGGAGCGCAAGGAGGACATCCCCCCGCTGGTGGAGCACTTTCTCGAGGAGTTCCGGGGCGCCTTCGGCAAGGAGCTGGAAGGGGTGGACGAAAACGCCATGGCCCAGTTCATGCGCTACTCCTGGCCGGGCAACGTGCGGGAGTTGAAGCACGCCATGGAGCACGCCTGCATTTTGAGCCGTGACAGCCGCATCGCGGTGGCCGATCTTCCCCAGGAACTCCAGGAGCAGGTGAGCGGCCAGCCGGAAGCCGGACCCGCGCCGTCCACCAGCCGCAAGCCTGCGGGCCTGGAGCGCGAGGACATTCTGCGCGCCCTGCGCGAGACGGGCGGCAACAAGGCCAAGGCCGCTCGGGTCCTTGGCATCAGCCGCCGCACTCTCTACCGCAAGATGGACGAACTCCGCGTCGCGCCCTGACCGTGCGGGCGTGTGCCACTACCCTGCGTGGCACACATGTGTGACATTACACACCTGTGTCATGGCACACTCGGGGCAAAACGCTTCGCACTGGCATCTTTCTACATATCATACCAATATTACAGTAAAAAAATCAACTTTGGGAGACTTGGCATCCTCCTTGCTCATATCCAGGCAACAGGACGTGAGGGGGGGAATCGACATGACGCCCACAGTACGGGGCGCGACAGAGTTCGAAGCGGAAGTTCTGGGCCAGGCCGATCCGGTCTTGGTGGCCTGCCTGGACGAGCGGGGGGAGATGGACGGCCTCGCCGAGGCCGTCCATACCGCCGCGAAAAGCTTCGAAGGGGAAATCAGGGTCCGCCTGGTGGACAGTGATCTCCTCCCCATGCTGCGGAACAGGCTGGGCGTCACCGGAACGCCCACCATCCTCCTCTTCAAGGAGGGGAGGGAATGCAGCAGGCTTCTGGGGCGGTTTGAAGACGAGCACATTCTGGCCTTCCTGCGCCGCCACCTGGACGCCACGGCTCATTGAACAGACAGGTATTTCGCTGCCGGAAACGCCGCGTTAGCATATCCGTCCGCTTCCCGAACACCGAAGCGGAGCGCGACCGAACAGTGTTCGGGCGCCTGGCATATGACAGCGAGGGGGGAAAAGGGCGATCCGGCAGCGTTCTTTCAGCAGCCGATAGCGTGCCTTCACTCGGGGTGAACAACCGGCGCGAAATATTCGGCGAATCGGGCGGAACCGCAACCAAGCGGGTTCCGGGGCGCACCTGGGGGGAGCGTCCCGGCCGCCCATTTTTTTGGTCCTTCCGGGATTTCAGTGGGTGGCTCCGGTTTTGCAGGCCGGATAGAGGTCCAATCCACCACAGAAGAAGTAGATCGCCGTCTTGAAGTGCTCTTTGTTCCTGTAGCCGCAAGCTCGGCGTTTGATTGCCATGATCTTGCTGTTCAGTCCCTCGGCCACGGCGTTGGTGATTCGATGCCGGCAAAAGGTCACCACGTTGTCCATGTGAGCTCTCAAGGTCTGGGCCACCTTCTTCATCGGCGTGATCCGGGATCGCGTGGCCCAACCGCACCATTTCTCCAGGAACCTCTTTGCCCAGCCAGGGCTCATGTAGCCCCACAGATCCTGCAGGCTTTCCTTCATGGCCCAGGCTTTGGCCGTCTTCAGGTTGGCCTGCTTGAGGTCATCGAACCGAGGTCTGTGCTTATCCGGCAGACGGCTTTCGCCGTAAAGCCACAGGTATCTGGTGCCCTTGAGGATTGACTCCCCTTCGGCCATCAGGGCCTTGTGTTCCTGACGCCGGACAGTGTCCACCGCTTTCCCCACGTGTTGCATGACGTGGAAACGGTCAAAGACGATTTTCCGGCTTGCCTCAGGGATCCACTTCATAGTGGCCGAAAAATACGGCTGCCACATGTCCATGCTCACGGCCCGCACTGCTTCCAGCTGCTCGCTACTCAGGCTTTGATAATACGCCTCGAGGCTCGCCGTTCGGCGATCTTCAGCAACATGCTCAACTGTGCCCCTCATCAGATCGCAGACGACGGTCATGTACTTGTGTCCCTTGCGGAAAGCCTTCTCGTCCACCCCGAGGTAGTGGATATTGCGCTGTTCCTTGCGGCTCAAGCCTCTTTTGACGGCTCGTTCCATGATCCCCCAGGTCTCGTCCCAGGAAATACGCAACAGCCTGCGTGCACCTTCGATGGTCGAACAGGCCGTAATCACGTCAATGGCCATGCGCTCCATGAGCAGGGTGAAACGAGAATGGGGAGCGGCCCAGGGGACCTGTGCTTGGCGTACGCCGTGATCAGGACAGTTAACTCGTGGAATACGTGCATGAAGAAATGTCTTGAACTGGCAGGTATCTAGATGTCTCCATGTCCGTTCTTCGGCATGATCCCGGCAAGCCAACTCTCGCCCGCACTCTGGGCAAGACCAAAGAGCGCCAGGCTCATGATCGATCCACACATCCACTCGCCCAGCCCCAGTCTGGAGCTTCACGTCATCCACATGCCAGGGGTGGTCAATGCCAAGAATCTGAGCATAGAAATCGATGTCCCTCATGAGCAATGTCTCCTCTAGAACAGAGGACTACCTCAGGCTGCTACCCACGACAATTCCGGAAGAACCATTTTTTTTTGCCTGTGGCCTTCATTTCCTATGGATTTTTATCTTCGCGGGGGGTACAAAGAAATCACCCCCTCCTGTCATGCGCCAGTCCTAACGGCGCATCACAGCCCCTTCGTCCGGTCGGACCGCCAGGTCCGGCCGGGCGAAGTTTATTTCGGCACCCGGCTGGAAGGGACCTCTTCCCATTATTGTTTGGTCACGGTCACGTCGAGGGTGCGGTAGACGCCCAGCTTTCTTCCCGTCTTGTCGTCCAGGAGAATGAAGTCCACCGTGGTATCGCCCGGCTCCTGGGCGATGAAGGAATAGATGTACGCGCCGCCGGACTTCTCGCCGGATGTGGAGGTGGTGGGCGGTTCGTAGCGGAAGCCAGAATACATCAGCACCAGGGGCTTGTACTCCGGCCGCTCGGCCAAAAAGCCCTCAGCGGGCTGCTCGATGGTCACGCTGAGATAATCCCCGGCGGGCAGGCTGGCTTCCTGGTCGGCGTCCTCGGCCTTGGGGAAGACCACGTGGTGGTCCTCCGGCTCCCACAATGGGCCGCCGCGTTCGGTGATGCCGCAGCCCGTCAGCGTGAACGATACGGTCAGCAGCAGGACGAGCAGTGCTGGGCGAAGGTTCATTCGGTCTCCTCCGGATCGATCTTGCGCAGGTTCTCGCACTCGTTGAACAACACCAGTTCCACCCAATCCATGGCGAATTCCAGGGCGGCCTCCTCGTCGTCGAGAATGGCCTGTTGCCTCTCCTCGTCCACGTCCAGGCGGGAGAAGATGTTCATGTCGCGGATGAAGCGCTGGAAGTTGTCCAACTGGTACAGGGCCATCAGGGCCATGGTGGCCTTGCGGCCGTCGATGGCGGCCCCGGCGCGTTTCTGCCGCGCCAGCAGCTTCACGTAGCGGTCGTTGCTGGCGTTGTAGTCCTCCAGCCCCTGGTCGGCCACCCAGGTCTCCGGAGTCCACTCCACGTCCTGCTCGAAACCCCGGCAGTGCGGCTCTTGCACCAGGAAGAACTGTTCGATGATCTCGTCCTCTCCGCCCAGCTTGGATGCCCGGCCAACGGGGTAGCCCCGGCAGGCGCTGGGGCGGTTGAGGTACACCTTGCAGCCCTCCTTGGAGACGAAGGGGCAGGGCTTGCCCTCCCCGTCCATCATTTTCAGCCGCAGGGTGGGGAAACCGGTGTCCGGGGCCGTGGAGACCTCGGCCCGGCCCTGGATGAACTCCTTGCTGCCCTCGTTCAGCTCGCGGCGCAGCCGCAGGGCGTCGTAGGGGGTCAGCATCAGGGTCAGGTCGCCGCAACAGGCGTTGAAGCAGGGCACGTCCGGGTGGCAGGCGAAACGGAAGGTCTCGCCGGGCTTCACCTCGGGCAGGCTGTCGAGAAAGGCTTGGGAGTCGTCCATGGGTATCCTTGCGCCGTTGGCGCGGGCTTTGTCGGGTTTCGTTTCGGCCGCAAATAAACCCTGGCGGGCGCGGAGGCAACCCCGCACTCCGGTTGCCTACACCGCCAGGCTTGTCAAACGTAGCGTGTCGGTGAGGCGCAACGGGGCGTCGTTGACCTTGCTTTCGAGGAATCGCCGCATTTCACTCAGCTTCGCCTCGTCCTGAGGGTGATCGTAGTAGCTGAAGGCATACTCCACCACTTCGTGGAAATCACGGAACACCCACTCGGTCGAGAACAAGCCGCTGGACAGGACGGACAGCCCGCATGCCTCCAATGCGCGCTGGGTGTTCTGAAGCTCGCTATCCTCATTGCTGAAGATGTTGCACAGCCTTTGGACCTCTCCCTCCGGGGCCGGCTCCAGCGCAAGGATTCGTCCGCCGGGGGCCGTGACCCTGGCCGCTTCCTTCAAGGCGCGTTCGGGCCCGGGGTGGTGGTGCAGGGAGAGCGTGAAAAGGACGATGTCGAAGCCGCCTGAAAGTACGGGCAAATTTTCGCCGGAAGCTTGGGCGAACCGGGACTTCGGAACATGGCGGACAGCCTGGAGCGCGGCCGCGTGGTCGGGCTCCAGTCCGACGGTCGTTGCGGTGTCATCGGCGTACATGGCGGTCACGCGGCCATTGCCGCAGCCCACCTCCAGGACCCGGGCCCCGTGGAAGTCGGCCCGCATGTAGAGTTCGCGCTGAGTGGCCAGTTCTTCGTCCTGTTTCATGTTCCGCTCTACAATCTGCTCAGGCCCCGGGCCAGGTCGTCGAGCGCGTCAGGGTCGACCACCCGCACCTTGCGACCATCCAGGCGGATGTACCCGGCCTCGTCCATCTTGCGCAGCATGCGTGACAACGTCTCCGGCTGGGCCCCCAGCAGGGCGGCGAGCTGGCCCTTGGGCAGGTCCAGCTCGAAAGCGTCCGCTCCGGTTTCGGCCCGCAACAGCAGGATGTGGGCGGCCAGCCGCTGAGGGGCCTCCCGCAGGCTGAGCGCTTCCACCTTCTGTGTGAACTCGCGCAGTCGTCCGGCCAGCAGCCCAAGCATGGCCATGGACAGGTCCGGCTCACGGGCCAGCAGGGAGCGGAAGGCGTCGCGCCCGAAAAAGAGCATCCGCGACGGCTCCAGGGTCATGGCCGAGGCGGGGTAGTCGCCCCCGGAAAAGACCGCGGCCTCGGCCAGCACGCCGCCGGGACCGAAGACATGCAGAATTTGCTCCTTGCCCGAAGGGGAGAGCTTGTAAACCTTCACCCGGCCTTCCACCACGGCGTAGAAGCCCTCGGCCCGCTGGCCTTCGTTGAAGAGCACACGATCCGCCGGGCGGGAAACTTCCGTGGCCGTTGCCATGACCTTGTCCAGCTGCTCAGCCGAAAGGCCCTGGAAGAGGGGCAGAGAGGCGGCGGCGCGGGCGCTGTCCGTTTCCTGCAAAATTTTTTCCTCGCTTTTGACGTGGGTCAAACCGCAGGCGTCGGAAATACCCCATGGTGGCCCCAACGACAAGGCAACCGAAACCCACGGAGGACATCATGTTTTGTTACCAGTGCGAACAGACCGCCAGAGGCGAGGCCTGCACCAAGCAGGGCGTATGCGGAAAGAAAGGCGACGTGGCCGCCATGCAGGACCTGCTGGTCCACGTCGCCAAGGGGCTGTCCCGGGTGGCCCTGGCCGCCCGCGAGCAGGGCGTTTATGAACAGGACCTGGGCCATCTGACCGCCCGCGCCATGTTCGCCACCCTGACCAACGTGGACTTCGACCCCGAGCGGCTGGCCGAACTCGTGCGCCAGGTGGCCTCCCGCCGCGATGCCCTGGCCGAGAAGGTCCGCGCCAAGGGCGGAACCGTTCCCGAGAACGACGCCGTCACCCTCCAGCCCGCGGCCGACGTGCAAGGCATGGTGGCCCAGGGCGAACAGCGCGGCATCGAGGAAGACCCCGAGATGGACGCGGACATCAAGTCCCTCAAGCAGACCGTCATCTACGGCGTGAAGGGCCTGTGCGCCTACGCCGACCACGCGGCCATCCTGGGCCAGGAGGACGAGGACCTCTACCGCCAAGTGCACCAGCTGCTGGCCGACACCATGCGCATGGACCTGGAATTGGGCGCCTGGGTAGAGCGCGCCATGCAGACCGGCCAGGTGAACCTGCGCGCCATGGAGCTGTTGGACGCGGGCAACACCGGCACCTACGGCCATCCCACCCCCACCGAGGTGCCCCTGGGCCACAAGGCGGGCCCGGCCATCGTGGTCTCCGGCCACGACCTGCCCGACCTGGAGATGCTTTTGGAGCAGACCGAGGGCAAGGGCATCACCGTCTACACCCACGGCGAAATGCTGCCCTGCCACGGCTACCCCAAGCTCAAGGAGCGCTTCCCCCACCTGTGGGGCCACTTCGGCACGGCCTGGCAGAACCAGCAGAAGGAGTTCGCCGAGCTGCCCGGCGCGGTGCTCATGACCACCAACTGCCTCATGCCCCCGCGCGACACCTACATGGACAACCTCTACACCACCGGGCTGGTGGCCTGGCCGGGCGTGCCGCACATTGATGGCGGCGTCGACGGCAAGAAGGACTTCACCCCCGTCATCGAGAAGGCCCTGGCCCTTGGCGGCTTCGAGAGCGACGAGGACAAGGGCAAGGTGCTCACGGGCTTCGCCCGCGAGGCCGTGCTCGGCGTGGCCGACAAGGTCATCGACGCGGTCAAGTCCGGCGCGGTACGCCACTTCTTCCTGGTGGCGGGCTGCGACGGCGCCAAGCCGGGCCGCAACTACTACACCGAGTTCGTGGAGCAGGCCCCCGAGGACACCATCATCCTCACTCTGGCCTGCGGCAAGTTCCGCTTCTTCGACAAGCAGCTGGGCGACATCGGCGGTATCCCGCGCCTGCTGGACATCGGCCAGTGCAACGATTCCTACTCGGCAATCAAGATCGCCAGCGCCCTGGCCGAGGCCTTCGACTGCGGCATCAACGACCTGCCGCTGTCCATGGTCCTTTCCTGGTACGAGCAGAAGGCCGTGGCCATCCTGCTGACCCTGCTGGCCCTGGGCATCAAGGACATCCGCCTCGGACCCAGCCTGCCCGCCTTCCTGAGCGAGAACGTGCTCAACTACCTGGTGGAGAACTACGGCATCAAGCCCATCACCACCCCCGAGGAAGACTTGGCCGACCTGCTGCCGGCGGCCTAGACACCGGGAAAACCCGGGCCTTTTGACCCAGGTCAAGGGGCCCGGCCCTTTTCAACCGCCGCAGCCGCCTTACATTGGTCGTCAGGAAAGACGAAGCCAACCAACGGAGAAAATACAATGCCTGTCCGCAAGATCATCGAAATCGACGAAGAGCGCTGCGACGGCTGCGGCGCCTGCATTCCCTCCTGCGCCGAGGGCGCGCTGGAGATCATCGACGGCAAGGCCAAGGTCGTCCGCGACATGTACTGCGACGGCCTGGGCGCCTGCCTCGGGGCCTGCCCCCAGGACGCCCTGCGCATCATCGAGCGGGAGGCCGAGGAGTTCGACGAGGAGGCGGCCATGGAGTACGTGCGCCAGAAGCAGGAAGCGCGGGAGCCGCAAAAGCCCTTGGGCTGCGGCTGCCCCGGCAGTGCCGCGGCCAGCTTTGAGCCCGCCGCCGCGCCCAAGGGCGAGGCTGTCGAGGGGGGGGCGTCGCCCTCGGCCCTGAGCCACTGGCCGGTGAAGCTGAAGCTGGTGCCGCCCGAGGCTCCCTTCATCCAGGGGCGCGACCTGGTGCTGGCCGCGGACTGCGCCCCGGTGGCCCTGGCCGGGTTCAATCCCAACATCCTGGAGGGCAAGGCCGTGCTCATCGCCTGCCCCAAGTTCGACGACGCCCAGGCGCACTATGAGAAGCTCAAAGAGTTGTTCGCCAAGGCCAAGCCTCGCAGCGTGCAGGTCCTGCGCATGGAGGTGCCCTGCTGCACCGGCCTGTCCGCCATGGCCCACCAGGCCGCGCGCGAGGTGGGAGCGGATTTCGAGGTCGAGGATGTTGTCATCACCAGAAAAGGTGATATGAAGAAGGAACCTGCTGAAGCCTTGCTGTAAACAAATAAACCCAAGGGAGCGAAACCATGGCCAAGACGGTTTACATCGACGAAGACGAGTGCATTGGCTGCGAATCCTGCGTCGAGATCAGCCCCGACGTGTTCGCCTTCAACGAATCCATCGGCAAGGCCTACGTGACCGCCTCCGACGTGAGCGGCAACGAGGACGATGTGCAAGAGGCCATCGACACCTGCCCCACGCAGTGCATTCACTGGGAAGAGTAGTTCAGCCCTCCGGACGGAATGTCTGGAAAGCCCCCGCGAATCCGTTTCGCGGGGGCTTTTTCGTTATGTGGAGGAGGGGATGCACCAGGCGCGGGCCAGCCGCTCGAAGATGTCCGCGCACAACTCCACGTTGGCCGCGGGGCAGTATTCGTTCGGCTGGTGGGCCTGCTCCGGCAGGCCGGGACCAAGAATAATCGTCGGCGCGCCGCCGTATGCCCGTTTGAGCACCGAGGCGTCGGTGAAGTAGCTGGCCCCGGTTGTCTCGGACTCGTATCCCAGCACCTCGGCCGCGGCGTTCGCGGCCATGCGGGCGAAGGGGTGGTCCGGGGCGGTCCACAGGGCATCATGCCGCTCCCGCGCGGTAATGACGACCTCCGAGCCGCAGGCGGAGCGGATTTCCTCCAGCAGGCCGTCAACGTCCTCGCCGGGCGAGAGCCGGACGTCCACGCGCAGCTCGGCGTGGTCCGGCACCACGTTGTACGCCTCGCCACCGCGCAGGGCGTTGACCGACAGCGTGGTTGGCCCGAGAACCGGATGATGGGTGCGGCCGGAGACGAGATTTTCCAGGGCCAGGGCGCAACGGGCCGCCTTGAGCACGGCGTTGTCCCCCAGTTCCGGCATGGAGCCATGGGCCGTGCGGCCGGTGGCCAGACCGCGCAGCCACATGACACCCTTGTGGCCGCAAAACGGGGCCAGTGCGGTGGGTTCGGCCACCACCACGGCCCCGGCCCGGCCCAACAGCCCCTCCCGCTCCAGCCATTGCGAGCCTTCCAGGCTGTTTTCCTCCCCGGCGGTGAGGACCAGGCGCAGGCCGCGCCGCAAATCGGAATCCGCAAACCGCAGGGCGGCAACAACCAGGGCCGCCACCCCGGCCTTCATGTCGGACGAGCCGCGCCCCAGCAGGTTGCCGTCGCGCACCTCGCCGCAAAGCGGATCGAAGGACCACTCACACTGGCCGAGGGGCACGGTGTCCAGGTGTCCGGACAGGCAGAGGGCGTCCTCCTCCGGGCCGATGGAGGCCAGGAGATTGGTGCGTCCGGGGGCCATGTCGTGGCGTTCGACGCTGAATCCGGCTGGCTCCAGCAGATCGGCCAGCAAGTCGGCGGCCTTGTGTTCGTCGCCCGGCGGGTTGCGGGTGTCGAGGCGGATGAGTTGCTGAGCCAGTTCAAGCGGGTCGGGTATGGAAGGCATTGTTGGTCGCGTAGGGTTTTGTGCGATGTGTGCGATGTGCTAGGAAAGGGACGATACGTGCCCCTTGTCCGCATTGCAAGGGGACGCGGAACCCAGCGAGGAGCGGAATTATGGCGGATTTGCCGGGGCGGCGAGAGGAGGCTGTAGCCAGGGGCGTTACCAGCGGCCCCCTTGGGCTGGCCAGGGGCGAGGGTGCCCGGCTGTGGGACGAGAACGGCCGGGAATACCTGGATTTCAACGCGGGCATAGCGGTTATGGCGCTTGGCCACTCGCACCCGCGCGTGGTGGAGGCCGTGCGGCGGCAGGCCGGTGAGTTGCAGCACGTCTGCTTCCACACCGCCCTGTATGAAGGGTACGTGGCCCTTGCCGAGAGGCTGTGCGGCCTGTACCCGGGCGGCGGGGCCAAGGCCGCCCTGTTCAACAGCGGGGCGGAGGCGGTGGAGAACGCGGTCAAGACCGCCCGCCGCGCCACCGGCAAGCAGGCGGTGGTGGCCTTCGACCACGCCTTCCACGGCCGCACCCTGCTGTCCATGGCGCTGACCGGCCTGGGCAAGACGGCCAAGACCGGCTTCGGCCCCTACCCGTCGGACATCCACCACGTGCCCTTCGCCACGTGCGCCCATTGCCCGCTGCGGCTGGAGTACCCGGACTGCGGCGTGGCCTGCGCCGAAATGCTCGACGAGTGTTTCCGCACCCGCGTCTCCCAGAAGGACACCGCCTGCGTGGTGGTGGAGCCGGTGCTGGGCGGCGGCGGGTTCCACGTGCCGCCGCCGGAGTGGCTGCCGCGCATCGCGGAGATTTGCCGGGCACACGGGGTGCTGCTGGTGGCGGACGAGATTCAGTCCGGCCTGGGGCGAACGGGCCGCATGTGGGCCTGCGACCACTACGGCGTGGTGCCGGACCTCATCTGCACGGCCAAGGCGCTGGGCGGCGGCCTGCCGGTCTCCGGCCTGGTGGGCCGGGCCGAGGTCATGGACGCTGTGGAGCCGGGCGGGCTGGGCTCCACCTTCGGCGGCAACCCGGTGGCCTGCGCGGCGGCCCTGGCCGTGCTGGACGTTCTTGACGAGGAAAACCTGCCGGGCAGGGCCGCAAGGCTGGGCGGCGAGGTTGCCGCGCGATTGCGCCAAGCGGAGTTGCCGCACGCCGAACCGCGCGGCCTGGGGCTTTTGCGCGGACTCGCCGTTTCCACCCCGGATGGCGGGCCGGATGGCGAGCGGGCCAAACGGGTCGTGGCCGCCTGCCGCGAGGCCGGACTGCTCACCTCGCCATGCGGCCTGTCCGGCGACGTGGTGCGGACCTTGCCGCCCCTGACCATTCCCGAGGAGGAGTTGGCCCGGGGGCTGGACGTCCTGGTCCGGGCGGCGCGGGAGGCCTAGACCGCGAAGAGCCGGACGGAAATGGAGACCACGTCCCAGACCAGATGGAAGCCCAGGTGCGAGAAGAAGCGTCCGGAACCGTATACGGCCCCCCACTTGGTGCGGTCCAGGTCGAAATGGGCGTGGAAGGTCAGGCCGTTCTCGGAGCGTGCGGCTTGCGCCTGGAAGCTGACTGGATGCGTTTGCCCGCGCATGGTCAGCCGTCCCCTGACCTCATGGCTGGGCTCGCCGGGGGCGGCGTCCGGAATGGGGGTGCCCTCGTCGATGGCGAACGAGGCCTGCGGGTATTGCTCGGCGAAAAGGAAGTCATGGGAGAGCAAATGCGCCACCAGGGTCGTCCGCAGGTCCGCGTCCTCCAAATCAAGATCGGACAGCTTGGAGACATCCAGCAGGCATTCTCCGAAGACGGCTCCGCCATCCACGCGCAGGTCGCCGGAAACCAGGGGCACCCGGCCGTGGTGGGCGGTGGAGGCGTTGCGGCCGGTCCAGGCGACTTCGGAGCGCAGAGGGTCCACCTGGAAAACCCCCTCGGGCAGCGGTTCCTCGGCGGGGTCCGGCTCTTCCGCCATGGGGGCGTCGCCCTCCACGATGAACCCCGCCTCGCGCCAGGCCTCCACCCCGCCCTCCAGCACGTAGACCGTGTCATAGCCGAGCAGCAGCAGCTTTTCAGCGGCCCATTCCGCGTCGCGCCCCCGGCCGCAGCCGACGACGACCACGGCGTCTTCGCGGTAGCCCGTCAGCCTGGGGGCTTCCGTGGGAAAGAGGGCTTCGTACACGCAGGCGTTGGCCGAGCCAGGGATGCGACGTTTGGCGTGCAATTCTGGAAGCTGCACGTCGAGCAGCGCCAAGTCCGGGTTGGCCTGGAGCCAATCGGCCAGGTCCTCGGGGTCGAGAAGGGTGTATCCGGGGCTGGGCATGGTGCCTCCTTGCTGCCTGGGCGGGTTTGTCGCCATAGTATAGCACATTGAAAATCCCCGACAATGCGGAGCTGATACGGTGGCGGGGTAAATTGGTCCGTGGTAGGCTGACCGCCACATCCAGCGGCAAATGAAAAGGAGATATTCGAATGCGCACCAAGATAGTGGCCACCCTGGGCCCGTCGTCCATGAACAAGGAAACCATGCGCGCCATGGTCGATTCCGGCGTGCGCATCTTCCGCCTCAATTTCTCGCACTCCGACGCCCAGGCCTTCGTGCCAGCGGTGGAGATAATTCGCGAACTGGAAAACGAGACCGACATCGCCCTGACCGCCATGGGCGACCTGTGCGGCCCCAAGATCCGCATTGATGAAGTGGACGGTTCGCCCGTGACCGTGGACAAGGACTGCGACGTGGAGTTGGGGCTGCCCGAGCACAAGGAAAAGAACCAGTCCTGCGCCTATTTGAGCCTGGGAGTTCCCGAAGTGCTCAAGGGGCTGGAAGAGGGCATGACCGTGGCCCTTTCCGACGGCATGCTTCAGTTCCGGGTTTCCGAGGTCATCACGCCGGACGAACGCTTCCGGCTCAGGGCGCTCAACGGCGGTCTGCTGACCTCCCACAAGGGCATCACCTTCCCCGGCAAGTCCCACGCCTTGCCCGCCCTCACAGACAAGGACCGCAAGGACCTGCACGAGGGGCTGGATATCGGCCTGGACGCCTTCGCCATGTCCTTCGTGCAATCGCGGGCGGACATCGAGGACATCCACGTGGAACTGCAGCGGCGGAACGCCTGGGTGCCCATCGTGGCCAAGATCGAGCGGGAGAACGCGGTCAACAACATCGAATCCATCCTCGCCCTGGCCGACGCGGTGATGGTGGCGCGGGGGGACCTGGGACTGGAGTGCCCCCTCTCGCAGGTGCCGGTCATCCAGAAGCGGCTCATCCGGGCCTGCCGCCACGCACAGAAAGCCTGCATCGTGGCCACACAGATGCTCCTCTCCATGGTGGAAAACCCCCTGCCCACCCGGGCCGAAACCACGGACGTGGCCAACGCCATGCTGGACGGGGCGGATTGCGTCATGCTTTCCGAGGAGACCGCCGTGGGCCGCTACCCCGTGGAGGCGGTGCGCTTCATCCGCGACATCGCCGACACGGCCGAGGCATACTACCTGGAGCGGGTGCAGGGGCCGTATCCCCCGAGGAAGGAGAAGAACCTCATCAAGTACATGGCCTACGCCGCCTCCATACTGGCCGAGACCTCGGACGCCAAGGCGGTGGTGGCCCACACCACCAGCGGCGCCACGGCCAGGCTGCTGTCCTCCCGCCGTCCCGCGCATCCAATCTACGCCCTGACGACTTCCCAGCCGGTGCAGCGGTACATGAACTATTTCTGGGGCGTGCGGCCCAGGCTGGCGGATGTGACCATCGACTCCCACCTGGACCGCTCCCAAAAGTTCATCCAGGAGAGCCCGGAGTTCAGGTCCGGTGAAAACGTCATAATCACTTCGGGCCAACCAACGCCTGGGCAGACCAAGATTCACACGAATCAGATAAAGGTTTATTACAAGTAGTATTTTCACTTGTCTTGTACCGCGAGCCGGGCTATACGACCCGCATGGTGGAGAATATCGAGCGCGGCCGGGCGATTCGCGTCCTGCTGGTGGACGACGATCCGGAAACACTGGACATACTTGAGGAGATTCTGGAAAAGGAGGGGTACGAGGTGTACACGGCCAGCGACGGCAAGCTGGCCATGGAACTCTTCACCGAGGCCATCGACCTGGTGGTTACGGACGTGCTCATGCCACACCAGGACGGACTGGAATTGGTCCTCGCCCTGCGCGAGTGTTCGCCCGCCACCCCTGTGCTGGCCATTTCCGGGGGCGGGTTGCTGTACGAGCCTCACTCCTGCCTGAAGATGGCCGAGAAGCTGGGTGTGTCCGGGGTTCTGCAGAAGGACACTCTCTTTCGGGACATCATCGGCAAGATTCGAGAAATACTGGGAACATGAAACCGCCTCCCCGCGGCCGCTTCGCCCCGTCCCCCACCGGCCGCCTCCATCTCGGCAACGCCTACGCTTTTCTTCTGGCCTGGCTGGCCTCACGCAGTCGCAGGGGGAACATGCTCATGCGCCTGGAGGACCTGGACCCGGATCGCTCCAAGCCGGAGTTCGAGCGGGCCGCCCTGGACGACTTGGCCTGGCTGGGGCTGGACTGGGACGAAGGGCCGGACAAGGGCGGTCCCTACGGCCCCTACCGGCAGAGCGAGCGGCTGGGACTGTACCAGGAGGCCGCCGAGAGGCTGGCCGAGCGCGGACTTGTTTACCCCTGCTACTGCACCCGCAAGGAACTCCGGGGGGCCGCTTCCGCCCCGCACGTGGGCGACGCCGGGCCGCGCTATCCCGGCTTCTGCCGCGACCTCACCCCGGATGAGCGGGCCGAGCGGGAGGCGGGCGGGCGCAGCCCAGCATTGCGCCTGTACTGCCCCGACGGCGAGGTGGCTTTCGTGGACATGCTGCGCGGTCGCCTGGCCCTGGACCCGCAGGAGCTTGGGGGAGACTTTCCCCTGCGCCGCTCCGACGGGGTTTGGGCTTACCAGCTGGCCGTTGTGGTGGACGACGCCGCCCAGAACGTCACCCAGGTGGTACGCGGAGACGACCTCATCGATTCCACGCCCAGGCAGATACTGCTTTACCGCATGCTCGGCTTCCAGCCGCCGGAATACCTGCACCTTCCCCTGCTTTTGGACCATGAGGGCGAACGGCTGGCCAAGCGACACCAGTCACTGGAGATCGCCGCCCTGCGCGAGGCAGGGGCGCGGCCGGAGGACGTGGCGGGCTACCTGGCTTGGTTGGCCGGGCAGATCGAAAGGCCGGAGCCGCGCCGCCCCGCCGAACTGGTGGAGGGATTCGACGCGGCCCGCCTGCCGTCCGAGCCCACCCGCCTTCCCCCGGACGTGGCCGGACGGCTGGTGCGGGGGGCGGGCATCTCCGCCGAATAGCGTGGCCCCGGACCGTCTGGACGACGATCCGGGGCCACGACGTGTTCGCTATTTCCTTGGCGGGTTCAGAAGCGAGCCGCCCGGCGCAGGGCGTCCAGGCCCACTTTTTCCGCGAAACGGGCGGTGCGCTGCTTGGGTTTGCCCTCGCGGGCGTAGAAGTCCAGCAGTTTCCGCACGATGTCCAAGGCTTCGTCGGCGGTGACTTTTTCAGCCACCACGTCGCCAACCCTGGGCTTGAATCCCGCGTTTCCGCCGAAGATCACCCTCCAGCCCGACGGGGTGGCCACCAGGCCGATGTCCCGCACCATGCTCTCCGCGCAGCAGCGGGGGCAGCCGGAGACTCCGGCCTTGACCTTGCCGGGCAGGTCGTCGCGCTCGAAGAGCATGTCCTCAATCCGCTTGCCCAGCCCCATGGAGTCGTCCAGGCCGTGGGCGCAGGTCTCGTTGCCCGGACAGGCCTGCACGTAGTGCTTGCACACCCGGCCAAGCTCTCCCAGGTCCTCGGCCGCGGCGGCCACGTTCTCCTCGGGAAATCCGGCCAGCAGCAGCCGCTGGCCGGAGGTCAGCTTGATGTACTCCGCGCCGTGCTCCCGGGCCACGCGGGCGGCGGTCTCCAGGATTTCCGGGGTCACACGGCCCAGCGGGGTGCGTGGCTTGAGGGCGTAGGTGCCGTCGCGCTGCTTGACCGCGCCCTCCGGGATAGTGGTCGTCATGTCCGCTCCTTGCTCGCTTGCGCGGTTTAGATGGGCGGGGCGATGAAAACCAGTAGCCGGGTGCGCTCGCTGGCGCGGAAGCCGTGCGGTTCGGCGATGTCCGAAGTGAGGACGTCACCCTGCTTGGCCGGGATGGTCGCCCCGTCTGCACCCAGGAATTCCCCGCCGCCCTCGGCCACGGTGATGGCCAGTTGGCCCTCTATGTCGTGCGCGTGGACAGGCAGTTCCTGACCGGCTTCGAAGTTGAAGTTGAGCATCTTGAAGTAGGGCGAGTCGTGGATGAGCAGCTTGCCCATGCCTTTGTCCTTGTATTGTCCTTCCTCGATGAAATTCAGCGTCTTCATGGCGTTCTCCTTGCTGGCCGTTTCCTTGGTCATTCAAGAATACGTATCTTTTGAAGGCAGTCTAGACCGCAGGGCGGCCGGTGTCGTTGACCTGCGTCAAATGCGGGCCAATCCCAAAAAGGCGGCGTGCAGGGAGACGGCCAGCACCAGGAAGGCGGCGCGGGCCGAGGCGGGGGAGAGGAAGTGCGCTCGGTAGGCCATGGAGCCGTGGCGGCAGGCGGACACGCAGTCGCCGCACAGGGTGCAGGACAGCCCCGGGCGGCGGCTGGCGATGTCGTAAGGCTCAAGCGCGCCGTAACGGCAGGCCTTGGCGCAGCGGCCACAGGCGGTGCAGTTTTCGTCCATGGCCATGCGCCAGGGGGAGAGTTTGCCCAGCAGGTTCCCGGCCAGTCCCATGGGACAGTAGGTGGAACAGTGCACCATGGCCCCGCGCCTGCGCGAGGCAAAGAGCATGACGCCCACTCCGGCCAGGCCGAAGGCCACGGCCAGCCAGATGGCCGTTGGTCCGGCCACGCCCGCCGCGCGCAAGCCGAGGGCGGCCAGGATGGTTAGCAGCAGGGTCAGGCCCCGGCCCAGCAGGGGCAGGCGGCCCATGCTCGCGGGGCGTTTTTGCCCGTCCTTGTCCGCCAGCCGGGAGGAGGCGTCGTCCCAGGCGCCGATGTAGCACAGGTGGGAGCACCAGGCCGGACCCAGCAGCACCACGGACGAGGCGAAGAGGATGGCCATGAAGAAGCCGTCCCCCCGGAAGAGGGGGCCGCCCAAAATGAGCGCGGGCACTGGCAGGTGCAGCTGCCCGGTCATGAGGAATGATTCCGCCCCGGCCAGCCCTAGGGCGAGTTGGCCGAAAAAAACCAGGGAGAAGAAGCCCCAGAATACAGGGCGCAGTTTGGCGTGGCGGGCGGGGTCCAGCACGTGTCCGGTCAGCCAGGAGGCGTACAGGGCCAGCAGGCCGATCTCAAACCGTCCCCAGCCGGGCAGGAAGCGGTCGGCCAGCAGCACTTCGAACGGGGCCATGGCGCGGGAGACGTCCAGTAGAAGGAACGTCAGCAGGAAGGCGGAGGCTCGTGCCCAGGCGCGTCCGTCCGGACGGCCGAAGGCGCGATGGCCCAGCGGGGAGAGCAGGGCCAGCAGGGCGGCCGCGTCCAGCAGGAAAACCCCGCCCAGAATGGCGGCCATGCGGCCCCAGTCCTGGCCCAGCATGCGGCGCACCGAGGTCAACTCCACCGCGGTGTCAAGCCAGACGAACAGCCCCCAGGCCAGGGCCGCGGCCAGCACGGGGCGCAGCCAGGGCCGCCGCATGACGACGGCCGCAGATAAAAGGAGCATGCAGGCGGTCAGGCCGGGATCGCCCCAGCGCAGGGCGTGGGCTCCGAAGAGCAGGCAGGAGAGGAGTGCGGGAAGGCGGACGATCAGGGTCATGGGGGGAGTCTGCCTCCCCCCGTGGCCCTGTGGTTTGACCTGGGTCAAATCACTTCATGTATTTCAGGAAGGGGTCGTCCGGCGTAAGCACGTAGGTGGTGCCGTTGGACATGGCCTTGCGGTAGGCCTCCAGCGAGCGCTGGAAGTCGTAGAAGTCCGGGGCCTTCTTGAGCGCGCCCGCGAAGATGCGGATGGCCTCGGCGTCGCCCTCGCCGCGCAGGACCTCGGCCTGGCGCTTGGCTTCGGCGATGAGGATGGTGCGCTTCTTGTCGGCCTGGGCGCGGATTTTGGCCGCTTCCTCCTGGCCCTCGGAGCGGTAGCGCTTGGCCTGGCGTTCACGTTCGGCCCGCATGCGTCCGAAGATGGCCTGCTCGTTCTCGGAGGGCAGGTCGGTGCGCTTGATGCGCACGTCGATCACTTCGATGCCGAATTCGGCCACCAGTTTGTTGGCCTTGCCAGTGACTTCCTGCATGATCTCGCCGCGTTTCTCGGCGACGATTTCGATGAGGGTGTACCGTCCCAAGGCCGCGCGCAACTCGGAATAGATGATGTCGTCCAGGCGGGCCTGGGCGCTGGGGACGGTGCGCAGGGTGCGGTAGAACTCAAGCGGATCGACGATGCGCCAACGCGTGTAGTTGTCCACCACCATGTTCTTCTTGTCCTTGGTCAGGATCTCCGCGGGCTGGGCGTCGTAGTCCAGGATGCGGGAGTCGAAGAACATGGCGTTCTGCACAAAGGGCAGCTTGAAGTGCAGGCCGGGACCCAGGGGACCGGCCACGGGCTTGCCGAGCTGCAGGACGATGGCCCGCTCGGTCTGCTGCACGGTGAAGGCGGCCTGCACCAGAGCGATGGCTCCCAGCGCGCCGAGCACGGCGAAGACGATGGCGTATTTTTTCATCGGGCCACCCCCTGGGCGCCCTGGCCAAGCGGCAGGTAGGGCAGGGCGCGTTTGGCGGCTTCATCCGAGAGGATCATCTTCTTGGCGCCGTCCTTGGAGAGGATGTCTTCCATGGTCTCGATGAAGTAGCGCTTGCGGGTCACGTCGGGCGCCTTGACGTATTCCTCCAGCACGGCCTCGAAACGGGCCGCCCCGGCCTTGGCCCCCAGGACCTCGCTTTCCTTGTAGGCCTGGGCCTCGTTGACGATGGCCGCGGCCTGGCCCCTGGCCTTGGGCAGGATGTCGTTGCTGTAGGCCTCGGCCTCGTTGATGATGCGCGAGCGGTCCTCGCGGGCGGAGGCCACGTCCTTGAAGGCGTCCACCACTTCATCGGGTGGATGGACGTCCTGCAGCTGTACCGAGAGCACGTGGAGGCCGACTTTGTAGCGGTCCAGGATTTCCTGCAGAAGCAGCTGGCATTCCTGCTGGATCTGCAGCTTGCCCGCGGTCAGGGCGGAGTCGATTTTGTTCTTGCCGATGACCTCGCGCATGGCCGCCTCGGCGGCGTTGTGCACCGTCTCGGTGGGGTTCACCACATTGAAGAGGTAGTTCATGGCGTCCTTGATCTTGAATTGGACGATGAACTGCACGTTGATGATGTTCTCATCACCGGTGAGCATGAGCGACTCATCGGGCACCAACCGGGCGTTGCTCGGATTGTAGTTTCCGGTGGACCTTCCCGGGGTGCGGAATCCCACTTCAATCGATTGTACCTGCGTCACCTTGGGGGTGTAGACCCTTTCGATGGGGTAGGGCAGGTGGTAGTGCGGTCCGGAAGTGGTGTAGCGGGAGAACTCGCCGAAGCGCAGCACCACGCCCGTTTCGTCGGGTTCGACGATGTAGATGCCGGTGAGAGCCCAGACGATGATGACGAGAAGTATGATGAGCTTCCCGCCGCCCGAGGGCCTGAAGTTACGGAATTTTTCAAAGAGGTCGTTGAGCCCGTTGGGCCCGCCGCCTCCGCCGCCGTTGCCACCGTCGTCATCCTGTGGACGGCGGCCGCCGCCGCGGCGCTGCTTCTGCTCGGTGAGTTTTTCCCAGTCCCAGTTCATAGTCGGCTCTGTGTAGGCATCATGGAGGCCCAGGTCAAGGTAAACAGAAAAAAGGGGACCGGCGCGCGCCGGTCCCCTTGGAATTTCTCTGGCTCCCCGGGACGGATTCGAACCGCCAACCTAGTGGTTAACAGCCACCCGCTCTGCCGGTTGAGCTACCGGGGAGCATTTCCCGCGAACGGGAGAGAGCCTTTAATCACACCGGCGAGTGTTCGTCAAGGCCGAATTTCTTTTTTCAGCCCGACTCCCGGCAACACCGTCCTTGACGCTCCCATCGAAAGCGAATACCCCTGTCGGGTTCCAACGGACCACATGCGAGGAGCCAGGCGTGAGCGACGACACGCCCAAAAAAAAGAACAAGCCCATCAAGCTCAAGGTCAAGTCCCCCTCGGTGGAGCGTTTCACCCCCATGCTGGAGGCGCTTGCCGAGCACGGCGAACTGAACGAGGTACTCAAGAACCGCGTTGAGAAAGCCGTGCAACTGGTGGACGAGGGCGTGCCCCTGTTCCCCAACGCCTGCCGCCGGGACGCTTCTGTATCCCAGGTGCGCGAGGGCTACGAGCCCTTTGGCGCGCCCGAATTGGAATCGGTGGAGGACCGTCTCGTTCTGGCGGGACGCATCGTTTCCCTGCGGTCCTTCGGCAAGGCGGCCTTTTTCCATCTGCAAGACACCACGGGGCGGATGCAGGTTTACGTGCAGAAGGCCACCCTCGGCACGGAGGAGTACCAACTCTTCAAGAAGCTGGACGTGGGCGACATCGTCCAGGTGACGGGCACCCCCTTCCGCACCAAGACAGATGAACTGACCCTGGCCGCGGACAAGGTGGACCTGCTAACCAAGTCCATGCGCCCTCTTCCCGAGAAATACCACGGCCTCAAGGATGTGGAGACTCGCTACCGCCGGCGCTACGTGGACCTCATCGTCAATCCCCGCGCAGCGGAGATTTTCAAGGTGCGCACGGCCATCGTGCGCGAACTGCGCAGGGTGCTGGACGAGAAGGAATTTCTGGAGGTTGAGACCCCCACCCTGCAGGCCATACCCGGCGGGGCCACGGCCAAGCCGTTCCGTACCCACCACAACGCCCTGGGGCTTGAGCTGTACATGCGCATCGCCCCGGAGCTGTATCTCAAGCGGCTCCTGGTGGGCGGCTTCGAGAAAGTCTACGAGGTGGGGCGCAACTTCCGCAACGAGGGCATCTCCACCCAGCACAATCCCGAGTTCACCATGTGTGAGCTCTATTGGGCCTACGCCGACTACTTCGACCTCATGGACTTCACCGAGGAGTTGTTCGAGCGCATCGCCATCGCGGCCACCGGTTCCTCCAAGGTCATGTACCAGGAGGAGGAGATCGACCTCACCCGGGGCACATGGCGCAGGCTTACCTTCCATGAGTCCCTGCGGGAGATCGGCGGGCTCGACCCGGCTTTTTACAACGACTTCGAGGCTGCCAGCAAATACGTCAAGGAAAAGGGCGAGAAGGTATTCGAGGGAGACAAGCTGGGCAAGGTGCAGGCCAAACTCTTCGACATCCACGTGGAGCCCAAGCTGAGCCAGCCCACCTTCATCTACGGCTACCCCACGGACATCTCGCCGCTGTCCCGCCGCAACGACGAGAACCCGGAGATCACCGACCGTTTCGAGCTGTTCATCGCCGGGCGGGAGATGGCCAACGCCTTCTCCGAACTCAACGACCCGGTTGACCAGCGCTGCCGGTTTCTGGACCAAGTGGCGGAAAAGGAGGCCGGCGACGAGGAGGCGCACACCATGGACGAGGACTACGTCCGCGCCCTGGAGTACGGCATGCCCCCGGCCGCTGGCGAGGGCATCGGCATCGACCGGCTGGTGATGCTTTTGACCGACTCCGCCTCCATCCGCGAGGTCATCCTCTTTCCGTTGCTGCGGCCGGAGGTCTAGGCCGGTTGCCGGAGAGCCCCGGCGCTTTTCTTCCCCGGCGAAGCGTGGTAAAGAGCCGCATGACGCGCGGGGTCGTTCCGCGCACGGACGCACCATGATGCACTCTTGCAGCGAAACCCAGTCCCCAGCCAGGGACGAGATGCGGAAAACCCCGGCCAAGGCCGGGTTTTCTCTTTTCCTGGGGAGGCGGCCCGACTATCTCCATGCGGTTTGAACTCTTCGTCGCCTTCCGTTACCTGCTGGCCCTGCGCAGGCAGGCCTTCATCTCCCTCATCAGCCTCTTCGCCGTATTCGGGGTCTGCCTGGGCGTGGCCTCCCTCATCGTGGTCATCGGAGTCATGAACGGCTTTACCCATGACCTGCGGGAAAAGATTCTGGGGGTCAACGCCCACGTCCTGATCACCAGTTTCGAACAGGGCATCGCCGACTACGAGGAGCTTGTGGACCGGGCGGAAGAGGTGGACGGCGTTGAAGGGGCCATGCCCTTCGTCTACTCCGAGGTCATGCTCTCCACCCCGCGCGGGGTGAAGGGGCTGGCCCTGCGCGGCGTGCTGCCGGACAGGGCGGGCGGGGTGCTCGGGCTGGCCGGGTACATGAAAGCCGGAGAGATCAAGGACCTGGGCCGTGAGGACGGTCCGCCGGGCGTTGTGGTCGGCGCGGAGCTGGCCTCGCGGCTGGGGTTGCATCTCGGCAGCCGGGTGAATCTGCTCTCGCCCACCGGCCGCAAGACCTCCGCCGGGTTTACCCCCAAGATCAGCGTTTTTCAGGTGGTGGGGGTGTTCGACACCGGCATGTACGAGTACGACTCCTCCCTGGGCTACGTGGCCATGGACAAGGCCCAGGATCTGCTCGGCTTCGACGGGGACCTGGCCACAGGGGTGGAAGTGCGGACATCCGACCCGGAGCGGGCCGAAGCCATCAGCGAGGACCTGCGGGAGCGCATCGGCGAGTTTCCCCTCTCCGTGCGCAGTTGGGCCGAGATGAACGCCAACCTCTTCGCCGCCCTCAAGCTGGAAAAGACGGCCATGTTTATTATCCTGGCCCTGATCATCGTGGTTGGCTCCTTCAGCATCGTCACCACCCTGGTCATGCTGGTCATGAAAAAGACCCGCGACGTGGCCGTGCTCATGTCCATGGGCGCGGGGCGTTCCACGGTGCGGCGCATCTTCATGCTGCAGGGCACCATCATCGGCGCGGTGGGCACGGTGGCCGGCTACCTGGTGGGACTGCCCGTGGCCTGGCTGCTGCGGCGCTACCAATTCATCGAACTGCCCCGCAACGTCTATCCGGTGGACTACCTGCCCGTGCGGCTGGAGGCCTTCGATCTCGGCGTCATCGGCGTGGCGGCCTTTTTGCTGTGCTTCCTGGCCACCATCTATCCGGCCCGACGAGCCGCTTCCCTCAACCCCGCGGACGCGTTGCGCTATGAGTGATTCCCTCTTCGTTCTGGAGAACGTGCGTAAGCGCTACCAGGGCCCCACCGAGGAGGTGGAGGTCTTGAGCGGGGTGAATTGCCGCATCGAGACAGGGGAGTCGCTGGCGATTGTCGGCGCGTCGGGGTCGGGAAAGACGACGCTCTTGCATATTTTGGGAACTCTGGATACCCCTTCCGAGGGCACGGTTCTTTTCGACGGGGGAGACCTGTCCGACCTGAGCGAGGCCGGACGGATGGATGTGCGGAACCGGCACCTCGGTTTCGTCTTTCAACAGCATCATCTCCTGCCGGAATTTACCGCTCTGGAAAACGTGGCCATGCCCGGCCTCATCGCCGGACTTCCCCGCGGCGAGGCCATGGATCGGGCTTCCGAGGCCTTGGACCTTGTGGGGCTGACCGAGCGGGGCGGATTCGAAGTGACCCGCCTTTCCGGAGGAGAACGGCAGCGGGCGGCGCTTGCCAGGGGCATCCTCATGCGTCCACGGGCGCTTTTGGCCGACGAGCCCACCGGGTCGCTGGACGAGAAAACGGGTCGGCGCATCGCCGAGGTGATGCTCAAGCTCAACAGCGAACTTAACATGACTCTCATTGTCGTCACGCATAATCTCGAGCTCGCCCGCGGAATGGGGCGGCAACTGGAACTGCACGAAGGAGTCCTGCATGCGAGCCTTCCCTGCTAGCCCGCTGATTTTCGCGCTGAGCCTGATTCTGGCGCTGGCCTCCGCGGCCAACGCGCAGATCGGCGAAAAGCAGCGGCTGGTGGTTCTTCCTTTTGAAGTCAACGCCAGCGAGGACGTGGAGTACCTGCGCGAAAGCCTGCCCACCCTGCTGGCGGACGAACTGCGCAAGGAGGGGTTCGAGGTCGTTCAGCGCGACGAGGTCGAGCAGATCATCTTCGACAGGGAGATCGAGTACCTGGACATCTCCACGGCCCGAGACCTGGCCCTTCTGACCAAGGCGGACACAGCGGTCTATGGATCCTTCAGCCAAGTGGGCGAGACCATCAGCCTGGACGTGCGGCTGGTGGAGGCCTTCGGCCTGAAGGCCGACAAGGCCGTATTCGTGGTTAAAAAGGGGCTTATCAACATCCTGCCCGCGGTGGAGGAACTGGCCGGCAAGATCCGCCAGGAGCTGCTGCAGAAGGAGCAGGTGGCCGAGATCGAGGTGGAGGGAACCAAGGTCCTGGACAAGGACGTGGTGCTGATGCGCATCCAGACCCGCAAGGGCGACGTGCTGGACCGGGAGAAACTGGACCAGGACCTGCGCAATCTCTTTGAACTGGGATATTTCGAGGACGTGCAAATCGAGGTGGAGGACACCGCCGAGGGCAAGCGCGTCATCTTCCGCGTGGTGGAAAAGCCGCGCATCGTGGACATCCGCGTCGAGGGCAGCGACGAGGTGGACGAGGACGACATCCTGGAGGCCATGGACACCAAGGAGGGCTCGGTCCTCAACCTCAAGGTGCTCTCCCAGGACCTGCAGAAGGTCCGCCAGCTTTACCGCTCCAAGGGGTACTACCTGGCCGAGGTGGACTACGATGTCCAGGGCGGCGACGGCGGCGGCAGCGCCTCCCTGGTTATCGATGTGGCCGAGGGCGAGAAGCTCTACGTCGAGGGAATCACCATCGAGGGCGCGGAGAAGCTGGACGAGGGCGACCTCAAGGACGAACTGGCCCTGTCCGAGCGGGGCATCTTCTCCATATTCACCGGCTCCGGCGTGCTGCAGGAGGAAATGCTCGACCGCGACGCCGCGGCTCTGGAGGCCTACTACGCCAACCGGGGCTTCATCGACGCCAAGGTTTCCCAGCCCGAGGTGGAGTTCAAGGAAGACGGTATCTACGTCACCTTCAAGGTGGAAGAGGGGCCGCGCTTCAAGGTGGGCGAGATCAACCTGCGTGGCGATCTCATCGCTCCGGAGAAGGAACTGCTGGGCGTGGTCAAGCTGGACGACAAGGCGGATGAGGACGAGTACTTCGACCGCCAGCGCATGCGCGACGACCTGCTTGCCCTCGAAGAATACTACGGCAATTACGGGTACGCCTTCGCCCGGGCCGACGTGGACATGGACGAGGACCGGGAAAACCTGGTCATCAACCTCGACTACATCGTCAACAAGCAGCAGAAGGTATTCATCCGCCGGGTGCTCATCGAGGGCAACACCAAGACCCGCGACAACGTCATCCGCCGCCAGATCCAACTCGGCGACGGCGACCCCTACTCCGGAGTCAAGGTCTCCCAGTCCACCAGGCGCCTGGACAACCTGGATTACTTCGAGGCCGTGGACATGGAGACGGTGCCCACGGGCGATCCCTCGCAGATGGACCTCAAGGTGAAGGTGGCCGAGAAGAACACCGGCTTCTTCTCCATCGGCGCGGGCTACTCGTCGCGCAACAGGGTATTCGGAACCGGCACCATCACCGAGCGCAACCTCTTGGGCCGCGGCTACACCCTGAGCTTTTCCGGCTCCCTGGGGGCGGTGGAGGAGGACTATCACCTCAAGTTCATCAACCCGCACATTTACGACACCAAGCTCTCCGGTTCCGTGGACTTCGGGTACCAGGAAGAGGAACAGGTGGACTTTACCGAGCGTTCCTTCGGCGCCACCGTGGGGGTGGGATACCCCATCGGCCAGTACACCGTGTTGCAATCCGGCTACAACATCCGCGACTTCGAACTGCGCAACGTTGACGACGACGACGCGGAACTGCTGCGTCAGTACAAGGGCAACAATCTGGAGAGCAAAGTCGCCGTGGCCGCCATCCGCGACTCCAGGCGGGGCGGCTTCATCCCTGTCCAGGGCACCAGGAACGAACTCAAGGTCAACGTGGCAGGCGGCTTCCTGGGCGGCGACAGCGACTATATCAAGTACGAATACGAGGGCGACTACTTCACCCAGCTCATCGGCGACACCGTCCTGCACTTGCGTGGCTCGGCAGGGCTTACCGCCAAGAACTTCACCGACGACCCCGTGCCGCCCTGGGCGCGGTACTTCCTGGGCGGCATCGACACCGTGCGCGGCTACGGCGGCGGCCTCATAGGCCCCCGCGACCCGTCCAGCGACGACCTCATCGGCGGCACCAAGATGGCCTTCGCCAACGTGGAGTACTACGTTCCGGTGTGGGAGGAGCAAAGCCTCTGGGCCTTCGCCTTCTTCGACGCGGGCAACTCCTGGGAACACGAGGAGAGCTTCTTCGAGGACACCAAGCAGCGCGACGGCACCAGCCTGCCGCTGGGTCTGTACAAGGGCGTGGGCCCTGGGCTGAAGTGGAATTCCCCCTTCGGTCCGCTGACCGTGGTCTGGGGCTATCCACTTGACAAGCTCGAGGACAACAACGACACAGGGCGTTTCGAATTCAGCATGGGCGGCGTGTTCTAGCCGCGTTCCAACATGCAAAAAGGAGACAACTACATGAAATCCATGTTTTCCCTCTGCCTGGCCGTGGTGATGCTGTTGGCCGCCGGGGCCACCGCGCAGGCCATGAAGATCGGCGTCATCAACGTCAAGGAAGTGATGCAGAAGTCCGATCCGGGCCAGGAGGCCCAGAGCGACCTCAAGGGCGAGTTCGACAAGCTCAAAAAGGACCTGGAAGAGCGTCAGGCCGAGATCCAGGATATGAAAGCCGACATGGAGAAGCAGTCCCTTGCCCTGTCCGACGAGGCCAAGCAGATGAAGCAGATGGAGTTCCAGCGCAAGGTGCGGGAACTGCAGGACATGAGTACGGCCTACAAGCGCCGCATGCAGATGCGCGAGAAGAAGGCCCTGGACCCTGTCCTGGACATGCTCGCTGAAGTGGTCGAAAAGTACGGCAAGAACAACGACTACGACATCCTCCTGGACCGCAACAATTCCGGTGTCGTCTATTTCGATGAAAACGCGGTGGAAGTCACCTCGGAGATCATCGTGGAGATGAACAAGGCCTGGAAGAACAAGTAGCGCATGAAAGTCCCCCTGTCCGAGCTGGCGGAGCGCTTCGGCCTCCGCCTCATCGGCGACGATGTGGAGGTTAGCGGCGTGGCCCCGCTGGAGCGGGCCACCGCCGGGGAGCTCAGCTTCCTCTCCAATCCCAAGTACGCCGACCAACTGGAATCCACCTCCGCGGGAGCGGTCATCGCCCGGGAGGAGCAGGCCACCCGGGCCAAGTGCCCCGTGCTGGCCGCCGATGACCCCTACCTGGCCTTGGCGCGCGTGCTGGAGGTGTTTCACACCCCCCAGGGCGCCTTCTCTGGCCAGAGCGGGCTTGCCTCGGTCCATGCCGATGCGCGGGTCGACGACTCAGCGGAGCTGGCCCCCTTCGTGTACGTGGGGCGCGGGTCCGTGGTCGGACCGCGCAGCCGCCTCTTCCCCGGCGTTTACGTGGGCGAGGACTGCGTGCTGGGCGAGGGATGCGTTCTCTATCCGGGCGTCACGCTCATGGCCGGTGTCAAGCTGGGCGATGGAGTCATCGTCCATCCGGGCGCTGTGCTGGGATCGGATGGCTTCGGCTACGCCCAGGGGCCGGAGGGGCACGTCAAGGTGCCCCAGATCGGCGGCCTCGAAATCGGTGATCGTGTGGAGATCGGCGCCAACACCGCCATCGACCGGGGCTCCCTAGGCACCACGCGCATCGAAACGGGAGCCAAGCTGGACAACCTGTGCCAGGTGGCCCACAACGTGACAGTCGGCCCGCATTCCATCCTGGTTTCCCAGGTGGGCGTTTCCGGCAGCACCAAGCTCGGCACCGGGGTCATCCTCGGCGGGCAGGTGGGCGTGGTGGGGCACCTCACCATCGGTGACGGCTCCATGGTCGGCGCCCAGGCGGGCGTGGGCAAGGACCTCCCCCCCGGCTCGCAGGTCAGCGGAAGCCCCGCCTACGACCACAAGACATTTCTGCGCAACGCCGCCCTCATGCCCAAACTGCCGGACATGGCGAAGAAGGTGCGCGAACTGGAACGGGAGTTGGCCGAGATAAAGGCCAGCCTGAAGAAAGGAGATGATCATGACGGGTGATTCCCAGCGCACCAGCGTGCGTGAGATCATGCGATACATCCCCCACCGCTATCCCTTCCTGCTCGTGGACCGGGTGGAGCGGCTGGAGCCTGGCGAGTACCTTGAGGCCATCAAGAACGTGACCGTCAACGAACCGTTCTTCCAGGGGCATTTTCCCGAGTTGCCGGTCATGCCCGGGGTGCTCATCGTGGAGGCCCTGGCTCAGGCGGGTGGCGTCATGGTCTTCAAGAGCTTCGACGTGGATCTCGACGGCAAGATTTTCATGTTCACGGGCATCGACAAGGTCAAGTTCCGCCGCCCCGTGGTTCCGGGTGATCAACTGGTGCTGCGACTGGACGAAGTGAAGCGGAAATTCAATATTTTCAAGATGCGGGGCACTGCCCTGGTCGAAGGCGAAGTGGCGGTTCAGGCGCAATTGGCGGCCGCCCTGGTTAATCGCGGAGATCTGGCATGAGTGTGGTTATTGACGAACGGGCCGTGGTCCATCCAGGGGCCGAGTTGGGGACGGACGTGGTCGTGGGCCCTTATTGCGTCATCGAGGACGGGGTTTCCATTGGCGATTCCACGCGCCTCGAACCTTTTGTACAGATCAAGTCGCACACCTCGCTGGGCAGCGGAAACCACGTGCATTCCCACGCGGTGCTAGGCGGCGAGCCGCAGCATCTCGGATTCAAGGGTGAACCCACCACGGTGGACATCGGCGACAACAACGTCATCCGCGAGTTCGTGACTGTTCACCGGGGCACGGCCCGGGGGCTCGGCTACAGCCGCGTCGGTTCCGGGTGCATGCTCATGGCCTACGTGCATGTGGCCCACGACTGCGAATTGGGCGACCACGTCATCATGGCCAACGCCTCGTCTCTGGCCGGGCACGTGGAGATCGGCGACCACGCCGTGATCAGCGGCATGAGCGGCGTGCACCAGTTCGTGCGCATCGGCGAGCACGCCTTTCTGGGGGCCATGGGCGGCTTCGGAATGGACGTGCCTCCCTTTGTAATGGCCACCGGAGTCCGGGCCAGCCTGCACGGGGTCAACGTCATCGGGCTCAAGCGCAACGGCTATACCCGCGATGCCATATCCGCCCTGAAGAAGGCCTACCAACTCATTTTCCGCTCCGACCGCACGCGCGAGGAGGCCCTGGACGAGGTTCAGGCCGACCTCGGCGAGCACCCTGAAGTCATGCGCCTGGTGGATTTCATCCGATCCTCCAAGCGCGGTGTCACACCGGCCGCGGCCAACGGCAACGGCTTTTCCGAGGAGTAGCCGTGGCCACCGTTGGGCTCATCGCGGGAGGGGGGCGGTTCCCCTTCCTGGTGGCCAGGGGCGTGCGCGCCGCCGGCGAGCGCGTGGTGGCGGTGGGCTTCCCGGACAACACCGATCCCGCCCTGGAGGCCGAGGTGGACGCCTACGTTCGCCTGGGTATGGGCAAGCTGGGGGCGGTCATCTCCTTTTTCGCCAAACAGGGCGTGGACCGCGTTGTCATGGCGGGAACGATAGCCAAGCCCCGGGCCTTGCGCGATCTGGTGCCGGACTGGCGCGCGGCCAAGCTGCTGCCCAGATTGCGGGGCAAGGGCGATGACGCCCTGCTGCGGGCCATCATAGGCGAGTTGGAAAAGGACGGCTTTACCGTCAGCGCGCCGCACGAGGTGGTGCCGGACCTGCTTACCCCGCCCGGCGTCCTCACCAGGAAGAGCCCCTCCCGGGAAACCTGGGAGGACATCCGCTACGGCTGGCCAGTGGCCAAGGCGGTGGGGGAGATGGACATCGGCCAGACCATCGTGGTGCGGCGGCAGATGGTGGCCGCGGTGGAGGCACTGGAAGGCACCGACCGCGCCGTAGAGCGCGGGTGTACTCTCGCCGGGGCCGGGGCCCTGGTGCTCAAGGTCTGCAAGCCGGGCCAGGAAGTGCGGGCCGACCTGCCTGCCGCCGGGCCGGACACCATCAAGGCGCTGGCCAGGGGCGGGGCGGCCTGCCTGGCCCTGGAAGCGGGCAAAAGCCTCTTCTTTGATCGGCGGCGCGCCCTGGCCGAGGCCGAGGCGGCCGGGATAAGCGTGGTGGGCGTCACGCCCGATATGCTGGCTGACTGATCGGCTCCCGGCCGTTGGCTTGCTCCAGCCGTTCCACGTTCTCCATGATCTCATCCACCCGTTCGACAAAGAGGTCGACGAGCCCGGCGTCCATGCGGCCGTCCTCGGCTTCCTCGCGCAGGACGTCCAGTGCCTTGGCTCTGGGCAGAGCCGGCTTGTAGTGGCGTTTCTGCGTCACCGCGTCAAAGGTGTCCACCACCGCCAGCAGCCGAGCCTGCAGCAAAATTTCCTCCCCGCTGAGCCCGCGGGGGTAGCCCGAGCCGTCCAGTCGTTCGTGGTGCTGGTGAATGATTTCCAGAAGGTTTGAAAATTCCCTGGTGAAGGGGATGTGGCGGAGTATGCGGAAACTCTCCCCGGGGTGGCGCTCGATCTCCTTGCGCTCGTCACGGCTGAGGTTGCCGCTGGGCACAAGCATGGCGGCCGCTTCCTCGCCGGTCAAAAGCGGAGATGCCGCGGGGCCGAATCGGCTTTCCCGCAGGGAGTGCAGCAGCACCACGTCCTCGCGCTCCAGGAAGGGCTTGACGTTGATGGCAGACAGCCGTTCCTTGGCTGGGGCCGCCGGTTCGCCCGATTCCCGCTCGCGCATGTCAAGGCGGAGGAAGATGACGTCCAGCAGGGCGGGCGGGATACGGGTGGCCTTGTTGAGGACCTCCTCGCGCACGCCGATCTTGCCCACATCGTGCAACAACCCGGCGTAGTAGATCTCCTGCAGGTTGGCTTCGCCGAAGCGCACCCCTGGAAAACGGTCGCGGTCGCCGTTGACAAGCTTGGCCAGAGAGACGCTGAGGGTGGCCACCCGCTGGGAGTGGCCCGAGGTCATGGCGTCCCGGGCGTCGATGGCCGCTGCCAGGGCGCGCAGCAGCGCGTCCATGAGCACCCTGGTTTCCTCGAAATAGTAGGCGTTTCCCATGGCCGTGGCGGCCACCGAGGCGATGGTGCCCATGCGTTTGCGATGGGCTGCGGTGAAGGCGTTGGGAGAGCGGGAGGCCAGCACGAGGGCGCCGCCGGAAAGGTTGGGGGAGATGAGCGGCAGGATGAGCAGTGAGCGGATGCCCTCCACCTCGTTGTTCCAGCGGGGATCGGATTCCAGCTGGTTGATTATCTCGCCGCTTGGCTTGGCCACCGCCTCCCGGAACAGCCTGCCGCGAAGTATCCGGTCCAACCCCACGGCCATGGCTTCGCCGAAGGCGTCCAGCACTTGCCGCCGTCCCTGCTCGGATTCGCGGAAGATGACCAGGCCCATTTCAGCGGGCACATCCGAGCCGCCGCACTCCTCGGTGAGGGAACGGGTCACGTCGCCGAGCCGCAGGGAATCGCCAAGATTGTAGACGGCCCGGTGCAGTGTCTCCAGTTCGCGGTACCGCTCCAGGGTCTCGGTGGCCACGCTGCGCAGGCCGCCTTCAAGTTGGGTGGTGGCGCTGAGGGCGTGCTCCAGCAACTCGGCCAGGGCCTCGCCCCGGTCGGAGTCGGGGCAGCGCACCAGCAGGCTGCCCACTTCGCGCCCTTCCGCCAGAATGGGGCGGCTCAGTCCGTCGAAATCTCCACAAAGGGGGTCGAAGCCGTTGCCGGAGGGAGCCTTGGCCAGCACGTCGTCTCCGGATACGACCGCCAGTCCGGTCCCGTTGGGGGCCAGGGGCAACGCCCGCTCCAGGAGGGGGGAAATCCGCTTGGCTTTGAGCAGGCGGGCGTCCGGGGTCATCTCACTCCCGCAACCCCAGCAATTCCATGGCCACCTGCAGCACCCTGTCCGGGTCGAACGGCTTGGTCATATACATTTCAGCGCCCGCTTCCATGCCGTGCTTCTTGTCCGCCTCCTGTCCCTTGGCCGTCAGCAGGACGATTCGCACGGAATCCAGCCCTTCCTCCTCCGTAACCAGGCGGGTCACTTCGTAGCCGTTCATGCGCGGCATCATGATGTCCAGAAACACCACTTCCGGCCGCTGGTCGCGGATGATGCGCATGCCCTCCTCGCCATCGCCCGCGGTGAGGATTTCCACCCCGTAGTCGTCCTCAAGCTCCTCGAGTGTCTGCTCGAGGAGCATGCGGATGTGGACTTCATCGTCCACGATGAGAATCTTTCCAGGCATTGTTTCTCCCGCTCCTGTCTGGCCCGTGGACGTCATGCTACGGGTTTCTACCCATTCGGTAAAGACGGGGCCTCGCCGTCGGGCTGGCTGTTCCGCCCGAGGGGCACTGTAAGTCTGACGGTCGTTCCCGCCCCGGATTTGGACGCCGCGGAGATTCCTCCTCCGTAGTGCTCGATGATCTGGCGGCAGATGGACAGCCCAAGACCGGTACCGGCGGGTTTGTCGCGGTAGCTGTCGCGACGGGACGCCTGGTGGAAGGTCTTGAAGATAACCTCGGCCTCATCCTCGGGAATGCCCTCGCCGGTGTCCTCCACCTCCATGATCAACTGGTCGTCGTCGCGGTAGGCGCGCAGGGCGACGTGCCCGCTGTGGGTGAATTTCAGCGAGTTGTCCAGCAGGTTGACGAGTATCTGCAGGATGCGGTCGCGATCGGCCAGCAGCGTCGGCAGGCCGTCCTCCAGTTCCTCACGTAATTCCAGCCCGGAATCCTCGGCCCGAGAACGGAAGGTGGCGGCCACTTCCCTGCACATCTCGGCCACGTCGAACGGGACGTCGTTCCACACCATGCGGCCGGACTCGATTTTGGCTAGGTCCAGGACATCGTTGATGAGGCGGGTGAGCCGCTTGCCTTCGCCGATGATGATGTCCAGGTTGCGGGTGATGCGCTCGCCCCGCCCGGCCACCTGCCCGGTCTTGCCCAGGGGGAGGAAGTGGGTCTTGAAATCCTTCTCAATGAGCCGGGCGAAGCCCAGCACCGACGTCAGCGGGGTGCGCAGTTCGTGCGACACACTGGAGAGGAAGGCGGTTTTCATCTTGTCCAGTTCGCGCAGGCGCTCGTTGGCCTCCTGCAGCTCGGCGGCCTTGTTGGCCAAGGCCTCGGTGCGCAGCCGGACCTTTTTTTCCAGTTCCTGGTTCAGTTCGTCCAGTTCCACTTGGCGCAGTTGTTCCGTCTGCATGTGCTCCTGCAGGGAGCGGGCCATGGCGTTGAAATGGCGACAGAGTTCGCCGATCTCCCCATGCATGGAGTCGTCGGCCCGGGCGGCGAAATCGCCGCTCCGTATTCGCTTGTGCGCCTCGATGAGCCCGCCCACGGGGCGCAGCAGCCTGCGCAGGAGCAGGGCCAGGGCCAGCCCCAGGACCAGCAGGCTCAGCGCGCCGGAGGCCAGCAGGGCGTCGATGAAGCGGAATACGCTCTGGTTGAGGGTCGCGCTGGGGATGGCGTACCCCACGGCCAAGTGGCTGGCCGGGTCGCGGCGGAGCCAGATGATAAGTCCCCTCCGGTCAGCGTCCTCGCCGTTCTCCACCTTGACCAGGCTGCCGGATGGCGCGGCTTCCAGGGCCTCGTTCCACCGGCGGCAGATGGCGGGCCACTGGTTGGTCAAAAAGGCGGCGGACTCGCCGAGGAAGGGATGCGTCCCCGCGCGCAGGCGGCAGATTGAATCAAAGGCGAAAAGGCGGCCCTGCAGCCCTTTCTCCAGAGACTGGATGCGGCCCACCGCCCTGGGAGAAACACCTCCCGCCGGCTCGCCCCCTATGGTCAGCGCCTCGCTGGCGGAGGAGAGGACCGCCTGGGCAACTTCCCGCTGCATGTCGTGGTAGACCTGCCGGCCCGTGATGAGGGTGGCGCCAATGGTCATCAGGAAAAGGCAGCCCAGGATGAAAAGGATGGGCAGGAAGAAGCGCCAAAAGGTGCGCTGGGGTTGTACGGGCAGGACCGATGGTGGCGGCATGGTGGATAACCAAGGGTTGAACCTCGGCCCCGCGTACTCTCGGTGCGGGCAAAATGCAAGGCTGGGGGAGGCTTTATTGCTTCCGAAGGGAAAAGGCGGTATGAAGACTCTTTTGCCCCGGATTCAACCGGGAGCAAGGTGAAGGGATAGATTCAATGAGCCGCATTCTCGGCGTGAAGTTCAAGGACTACGGTCCTATATACTATTTCGACGCCGGCCCGTACGTGGTCGGCAAGGGTGACAGGGTCATCGTGGAGACGGACCAGGGCCGCGGCATGGGCGTCGTGGCCATGGTGCTCGACGAACCGCCGCCGCAGCGGGACGAGGAGGATCTCAAGACCATCTTCCGACCGGCCGGGGAGGAAGACCTGGAGACCGAGGAAGAGAACCGCGATTTCGGTGAGCGGGCCAAGCGGTACTGCCGCCAGCGCATTGGCGAGCTTGGTCTGGAGATGAAGCTGGTGGACGTGGAGGTCTTTCACGACCGTTCCAAGCTCATCTTTTATTTCACGGCGCCCAATCGGGTGGATTTCCGAGAGCTGGTCAAGGACTTGGTGCGGGAGTTCCGCTCCCGCATCGAGTTGCGCCAGATCGGCGTGCGCCACGAAACGCAGATGATCGGGGCGGTGGGCAACTGCGGCCAGCTCTGCTGCTGCCGCCGTTTCATGCGCAAGTTCGATCCGGTGACCATCAAGATGGCCAAGGAACAGAATCTCTTCCTCAATCCCACAAAGATTTCCGGCATCTGCGGCCGCCTGTTGTGCTGCCTCGGGTTCGAACAGCAGAATTACGAGAAGTTCCAGAAGCGCTGTCCCAGGCTGGGCAAGCGCTACCGCACGGCCATGGGCTCGGTGAAGGTGCTGCGCTCCAATTTCTTCCGCGACACCCTGACCCTGCTCACCGAGGACGGGGAGGAACGGGAGATTCCACTGGACCAGTGGAGCGAGATTCTCGACCAGGAGCAGCCCCGGGAGCAACCCAGGGCCGGCCAGCAGAAATCGGGACCTCCCAAGGGCGGCGAGAAACGCGGCGGACGCGAACGCCCCCGCCAGGAGAAGGCTTCCGGGGAGCCGCCGGGCAAGGCCGCCGAGGAGGCTCCCGCCGGGGAGGAGCCGCCAGCGGAAGCGCCGCAGGTGGATACCCCCCCGGGCGAGGATAAGCAGGCCGACCACAAGGAAGGCCGCGGCCAGAACAAGGGACGCAAGCCCAAGGGCAAAAGCCGTTCCCGCAGGGGCCGGCGCAGGTCCTCGGGGAAGAAGTCCAAGCCCAAGGGCGACGGAGGAAAGAACTGACGTGAGCGGCGCTTTCTACATCACCACCCCCATTTACTACGTCAACGCCAACCCGCACCTCGGCCACGCCTACACCACCATCGTGGCCGACTGCCTGGCCAGGTTCCATCGCGCCCTGGGGGAGGAGACCTTCTTCCTGACCGGCACGGACGAACACGGGGACAAGATCGCCGAGGCCGCCGCCAAGAACGGGCGCGAACCGCAGCAGTACGCCGACGAGGTCAGCGCCACCTTCCGCGACCTGTGGCCCGGCCTGGGCATCACCAACGACGATTTCATCCGCACCACCGAGGACCGCCACGTGCGGGTGGTCAGGGAAATCCTGCAGAAGGTCTACGACTCCGGGGATATCTACTACGGTGAATACGGCGGCCACTACTGCACCGGCTGCGAGTGCTTCCTTACGGAAAAGGATCTGGAGGACGGGCTCTGCCCGGACCACAAGACCAAGCCGCAGTACATTTCCGAGAAGAACTACTTTTTCCGCATGTCCAAATACCGGGAATGGCTCATCGAGCACATCGAGGCCAACCCGGAATTCATCAGACCCGAGCGGTACCGGGGCGAGGTGCTCTCCCTGCTGCGCAGCAGCCACCTGGACGACCTGTGCATCTCCCGTCCCAAGTCGCGGCTTTCCTGGGGCATCGAGCTTCCCTTCGATTCGGACTACGTCTGCTACGTCTGGTTCGACGCCCTCATCAACTACCTCTCCGCCCTGGATTGGCCGGACGGGGAGCGGTTCAAAAACTTCTGGCCCGCGGCCCAGCACTTGGTGGCCAAGGACATTCTCAAGCCGCACGCCGTGTTCTGGCCGACCATGCTCCGCGCCGCCGGGCTTCCGGTCTACAAGCACCTCAATGTGCACGGCTACTGGCTGGTCAAGGAAACCAAGATGTCCAAGTCTTTGGGCAACGTGGTCCGGCCGCTGGACATGGCGGACCGCTACGGACTGGACACCTTCCGCTTTTTCCTGCTGCGCGAAATGCGCTTCGGCAACGACGCCTCCTTCTCCGAGGAGGCCCTGGTCTCCCGGCGTAACGCGGACCTGGCCAACGACCTGGGCAATCTTTTTTCCCGCGTTTTGTCCATGACCAAGAAATACCGGGGTTCCGTGGTCCCCGGCGCGGCCGTGGACGAAGCCCTGCGCGAGCGGGCCATGGAGGCGGTGCGCAATTACGTGGAGCTCTTTTCCCGCTGCCGTTTCGCCGAAGCCCTGGAGGCCCTGTGGGAACTGGTGCGCTCCCTGAACAAGCACATCGACGAGACCGCTCCCTGGGTGCTGCACAAGGAAGGCCGCGACAAGGAACTGGACGCCGTGCTCTACGGCGTGCTGGAGTGCCTGCGCAAGGTCGCCTGCTGCCTGCATCCGGTCATGCCCGAGGCGGGCGCGGCCATGCTCACCCAACTCGGCCAGACCGTCGAGGGCCCGCGCATCGACCGGGAGATGGAGACCTTCGGCCGCATGGAGCCGGGCACCGAAGTGGCGGCCAAGTCCAACCTCTTCCCCAGAGTGGAGTTGGAAGCGGCCGAACCCGGGGACTCCGCCAAGCCCGCCAAGCCCAAGGATAAGAAGAAGGGCAAGGGGAAGGCCAAGGAGGACGCCGCGGCGGCCGAATCCGAAACCGCCATGGTGGAGTTCGATGACTTCGCCGCCCTTGATCTCCGCGTGGGCGTGGTGCGCGCGGCCGAGGTCCACCCCAAGGCGGACCGGCTGCTGTTGCTCCAGGTGGACCTGGGCGAGGAGGACGGACCGCGCCAAGTGGTGGCCGGGCTGGCCGAGCATTTCGCCCCCGATGTTCTGGTGGGCCGCGCGGTGACGGTGGTGGCTAACCTCAAGCCGCGCAAACTGCGCGGACAACTCTCCCAGGGGATGGTCCTCACCGTTGGCGCGGACGGCGGCCTGGACCTGCTGGGCCCCTCCGGCGAGGTGCCCCCCGGCTCCAAGGTGAGTTAGTGCCCGGCTACAAGACCCACGGCGCGGGTGGAGTCCTGGCCGCTGGGGGGGCGCTGGCGCTGGCTGTCTGGCTGGGGCACTACCAGCCGGACCCGGCCAGAATGGCCGGGCTGGTGGCCGTGGGCGGCTTGGCCGCCCTGTTTCCGGACGTGGACACAGATTCGCGCGGGCAGCACCTGTATTACCTGCTCCTCTTCCTGGCCGACCTGGCCCTCATCGCGGTGGGGCGCTACGTCTGGGCGGCGGTTCTGGGGCTGTTTGCCATGCTGCCCGCCATCGGGCCGCATCGGGGCTGGACCCATTCCTGGCTGGCGGCCCCTCTGGTTCCCCTGCCCATTCTGCTTTTGCCCCCCTACATCCTGGAGGCCGACTGGCGGCTTTTCCTGGCTTGGTATCTGGCGGCCGTGACAGGATACCTCTCCCACCTTGTCCTGGACCGTATTTTCTAGAGAACGGCGGGCCCCCAGGCGACGGACCCGCCATTCCCATTCATTTCTTTCGCAGGTACCTGATGAGATCCAGGCAGTTTTTTGGCTGCATCCTTCCGATGGGGCCGGAGGAGTAGCAGGCCACCGCCACCTTCCCTTCGGGGTCGAGGACGAAGCCGGCGGCGTGGAGATAGTTGTCTTTCTCGTCGTAAAAACAACCCAGGGCTTCCGCCGCCGCCAGGCAATCCAGCCCGTAGCCGATGGCAAAGTCGGCCGAGGTCTTTTCAGCCATTTCCATGGCCTGTTCCCGGGTGTCCACCGAAGCGGCCAACAGGGTTATTCCCTGGCTTTCAAACTCCTGCCGATGTTCTTGGAAACCGGCCAACTGCCGGCGGCAGAACATTCACCAGTGACCACGGTAGATGAGCACCACGGCGTATCCACCCAGCAGGTCGCCGGGCAGGCCGCATGAATCCCCTTGCAGGGTGGGCATCTCGGGGCGCGGAAAGGGCGCGCCGGTATCCAAGGTACGGGATTGGGGCCGGGGCATGATTCCTCCCAGGTTTGAGGGGTATCCTCCCAGGATATACGGAATCAGCCCGGATGAGGCAAATCAGAAGTCGAGAACGGCCTTGGTTCCCGTGGATGTGAAAAACCAGAGATCGGCGCCGATTTGTTCGGCCATGGCGCGCATCACCGAGAATCCTATGGTTTCGGCTGAGGCGGGGTCGATGTCGTGGGGGAGGCCCACCCCGTTGTCCTCAACCTCGACCCGCCGCACGTTTTCCCCCTCAAAGCAGCGGATCACCACTTCCGGCTCGTCGCCGAAGTCGTCAGGGAAGGCGTGTTTGGCGGCGTTCACGAAGAGCTCCGTGACCACCATGCCCACCACGGACAGGCTCTCCCAGGGCAATTCCGCGCACTGGCATTCCAGGCGGACGGCAATGTCCGTCCGGGCGATGGAGGATTCGCGCAGGGCTTCAGTGAGCCGATCGAGATAGCTGTCCAGCCTGGCGGTGGAGACGCTTTGCGAAGTGTAGAGCACCTCGTGGACCCTGGCGGCGGCGCGGAGGCTGACAATGGCCTCCCGCAGGCAGGGGGCGCAGTCTTCCTCGCTCATGCGCAGGTTGAGGTAGGAGCAGAGCATGTTGAGGTTGTTCTTGATGCGGTGGTGGGTTTCCTTGAGGAACTGCTTGCTGACCAGGTTGGAGTATTCGGCTGGCGGTTCGGCCAGGTCCTGGTCGCTGAGGCGCTCCACTGCGCCGTAGAGGATGCCGGTATCCCGCACGCAGACCATGCCGATGTGCATGCGGGCCCGGATCATGCCGCCGTCCAGCCGGCGGAAGCTGACGATATGGCTGCGCAGGCGCCCGTCCCGGGGAAGCTCGTCCAGAATGCGGCCGCGCTGCATGGGATCCAGATAGATGTCGTGCGGGATGTCGGTGACGCTGCCGCGGAACTGAGCCGCGGATTCGTATCCGAACATGCGGGCCAAGGCGGTGTTCACCGCAAGGAAGCGGCCGTCTGGATTGCTGAGGAAGAGGCCAAGGGACAAATTGTCGAAGGCGAGTTCCAGCAGGGATGCAGGGTCCAGGTCGCCGTCCGATGTTCCCTCGGGCGAGAAACGGAACAGGGCGTCCAGGGAGACCCCGAGCCGTTCGGCCAGCTTGCCCATGACAGCGAAGGAGGGCGAGGCCAGCCCCCGCTCGATTTTGCTGAGATATTCCTCCGAGATGCCGGTTTGTTCAGCTAGGCCGGCCTGGGTGGAAAGGGACCGAAGACGAAGCCGCCGAAGCCGCTTGCCGAACGCAGCTTTTATTTCCTCTTCGGTCATAGCTGTGTTCATAAAAGAAGCCCGAGATGCGGAGAACGGATTTAGAGTACGGCTATGGGACAATTTTCACATGCAATGTGCACCATCTTTCCATTTTCCGTCAATTTACCCGGAGATTCTATTGGCTTGGAGGATGCGGGCCACACATGGGCGATACGCGGGGAGCGAAGGCCCGCCGCGATTTTTCGGAGGAAGGGGGTGTGAAAAGGGGGGGAGGGCTATTTAGAGCGCAGGCGCAGGTACAGGTCGCCGCGAAATGGGCCCAGCTTCCTGCCCAGGCCCTTGAGGCGGATGGGCCGCCCCGGGGTGTAGTCCAGGGGGATGGTCAACTCCACCTGCTGGTCACGCTTGGACATGCCGCGCTGCAATTTGAAGCGGACCTTGCGCCCCGGCACCATGGAGGCGGCGGGCAGGGAAACGAGGTGGTCGTCGTCCAGCTGGCCCCGCAGCCAGGACTTGAAACCGCTCCAGACGCCTTTGCTCAAGTCCAGGCGGAAGGTGCGCTTGCCCCATTCCAGCTCCAGGCTGCGCTTGGTGAGCTTGCGCGGCGGAGTGGGCGTTTTCCCCTCGCGCTTCACCTGGGCGTAGATGTCCTCGAAGACCCGGCGGGCGAAGGGGTCCTTGAGGATGTCCTTGAGTACCTCTTCCCGTTTGAACTCGAACCCGGCCGTGCCGCGTTCGGTCCTGGCGTTGGTTGATTCCCGCCGCTTTTCCGCGCCTGGAGGCGGCTTGGGCCCGGTCCGCTTTTCCGACCGGGCCCAGCGCCCGGCCTTGGCCTTTGCCCGTTCAGCCCGGCGGCGCGCGTCGTCCTCACCGGGGCGGGGCCCCTGGCCGCCGCCCTGTTCCAGATGCTTGGTCAGCAGGACGTAGGCCTCGTTGAGACGCTGGAATTTGGGACCGGCCTGGGGATCGTCCGGGTTGAGGTCCGGGTGCAGCTTGAATGCCAGCCTGCGGTATTGGGTCTTGACCTGATCCAGGCTGGTGTCCGGCGAAACCTGGAGCAGCCGGTAGCTTTCGTCCAGGGTCGGGGAGGCCATCAGCTTTCCTCGGAGGGATTCCCGACGGGGTCAGGTGCGGGACGCAGGGCGGAGGGGGCTGAGGCGTCCGTCTCCTGCTGCACGCCTTCACGGCGCAGGTGCTCCCGTCCCTCCCGGGCGAAGGCCTCGAAACCGGCTTCGGGCCGGACGCCCGGGCAGTATTCCTGGGTCATGCGCCAGCTGTCCTCGTCGATGAGGTTGCCGTGGAAAAAGGGCCAGGCGCGGCATACGTCCGGGCGCGCGGGGTGCACGCCGCAGCCGGAGATGTCCGGGTTGTAGAAAACGCAGGCCAAGTCCTTGTCCACCCGCAGGCGGACGCGGCCGCCCACTTCTTCGGTGTGGAGGTCGAGGAGCTCCCGTTCGGACAGGCCGAGGTGGTCGGCCAGTCGTTCAACATCACGCGCGGTGAGCACGATGCCGCCCCGGCCGAAGCAGCAGTGGCCGCACCGTTGGCAGACGAAGGCGGGCATCAGGACTTCCCCATGAGGCGGCTGTGTTCCACCATCAGGCAGCGGTCCTCGATCACGGTGATTCCGACGGGTTCCAGCAGCTTGCGTGCCTCGGGGCTGGCGATGCCCTGCTGCATCCAGAAGCAGGAAGGCAGCCATTCCAGTTCCAGCACCTCCCGGGCATGGTCCGCGCAAAATTTCGAGGCTCTGAAAAGATTCACCATGTCCACGGGGCGGGGGAGTTCCGCCAGGCTGGCAAAGGTGGGAAGCCCCCACACGTCGCGTCGTTTGGGGTGCACGGGGAGCACGTCGAAGCCCTGTTCGATCAGGTATCGGCCCACCCTGTCCACTGGCTGGCCCTGCCTGTCCTTGGCCCCGACCACGGCGATTGTCTTGACGCTCTGGAGCAGGGCGGCTAGCTCGGTATCGTTTGGTTGCAACATCAACGGGATCGCCTCATGTTTTCTGCGCTTGAAACCTTACCTCTTAGCGAATTGCGGGCCAGATGGCAAAGCTGCCGCGACCTGCTGGCCGAATCCTCCCCTCGGGCGGGGGGGCTCATGGCTTTTTCCAAGGTGGCCGTCTACTACCTGGCGGGTACCTGCAACCAGGGCGTTTTCTGGCTGCCCATGGAAGGCGAGCCGGTGCTGTTCCTGCGCCGCGGCGCGGAGCGGGCCCGGCTTGAGTCCCCCATGGCCGGTGTCGTCGAATTCCGTTCCTACCGCGACCTGCCCGGGCTGGCCGCCGACGCGGGCTCTCCCCTGCCCGAAGCCATTGCCGCGGAGCGCAACGGGCTTCCCTGGGCGCTGGCCGACTCGCTGCGCAAACACCTGGCCGGGGTGGAGTTCCTTCCCGGCGATCTGGTGCTGGCCAAGGCGCAGTCCGTAAAGAGCGAGTGGGAACTTGGCAAGATGCGCCTCTGCGGCCAGCGCCACCACCGCTGCCTGCGCGAACTGGTGCCCGCCCGCATACATCCCGGCATGAGCGAGCGGGAAATAAGCCACGCCTGCTGGGAGGTGTTCTTCGAGCAGGGGCACATGGGGCAGATGCGCATGTCCGCCTTCGGGGAGGAGATTTTCCTGGGCCACGTCTCGGCCGGGGACTCGGGCAACTACCCCAGCAGTTTCGACGGTCCCTTGGGGCTGCGGGGCGAGCATCCGGCCCTGCCCTTCATGGGCTACGCCAGAAAGGTATGGAACCCGGGGGAGCCGCTGGCTCTGGACGTGGGTTTCACCCTTGAGGGCTACGCCACGGACAAGACCCAGGTGGTCTGGGCCGGGCCGGAAAGCTCCATGCCGGACGAGGCTGCCCGGGGGCAGCGGTTCTGCGAGGACGTGCAGGCCTGGCTTGCCGAGCGGCTGAAACCGGGCGCGGTGCCCAGCGAACTGTACGCGCATTGCGTGGAGTGGGCGGAAAAGGAGGGGCTGTCAAACGGCTTCATGGCCCTGCCGCCCAATTCGGTCTCCTTCCTGGGCCACGGCATCGGCCTGACCATCGACGGCTTTCCGGTCATCGCCAAGGGGTTCGACGAGCCGCTGGTCGCGAACCAGACCGTGGCCCTGGAGCCGAAGTACGGCGTGGAAGGGCTCGGCATGGTCGGGGTTGAGAACACCTTCGTAGTCACCCCGTCCGGCGGCGAGTGCCTGACCGGAGACGAGTACGGGCCGGTCTACCTGGACTAATTCCCCAACTCGCGCCGCAGGGCGGCCTCCAGGTCGCCCGCGGTGAACAGGTCGCGCAGCACCAGCGGCGAGTCCGCACCCTCTCCGACCGGAAAGACGGCCGTGACCGGAATGGACTTGGCGCCCAGCCTGTCCAGCAGGTCCCAGCCCGGGGCGTTGTCGCGCGTGAGGTCCACCTTGATGGTGCGCAGGCCGAACTCCTCGCGCCATTCGGCAAGGTTGTCCGGGGTCAGCACCGTCAGTTCGATGAACTTGCAGGTTGGGCACCAGTCCGCGGTGAATTCCACCAGCAAGGGAGTCGAGCCCATTTCGGCGGCCAGCTCCTCCTTGTCGAACTCCTCCCATCCAGTGATTTTCGCCTGGGGCTGGACGGCCCAGAAAAAGGCTCCAAGCACCAGGGCCAAGGCGGCACCGCGCACGGCCAGCCGTTTTTTCCGCCCGCTCTGCGGGCCTGCCCAGCTTCCCCACATCCAGGCCGCGAAGGCCGTGACCAGCAGGGCGACCAAGGCGGGAAGCAGGAGCGTTTGTGGCAGGATGGACAGCAGATAGAGGCAGGTGGCCAGCAGGAAGAAGCCCGCCAACCGCTCCACCCACATGGTCCAGGTGCCGGAAATGTTGAAAATGCCCAACAGTCCGGGCTTGGCCGCCATGAAAAGATAGGGCGAGGCCATGCCGAAGCCCAGGGCGGCGAACACGGCCGCCACCACCATGGCGGGTTGGAGCAGGGCCCAGGCCAGCACGCCGCCCAGGAAGGGGCCGCTGCACGGCGTGGCCAGCAGTGTGGCCAGGGCGCCTGTGAAAAAGGCCTGCATGGGGGAGGACGGCTTGCCGCCCGGCGTTTTGAGGTCGATGACCGGCAGGTGGAAGACGTCGAACAGGGAGAGGCCCAGGGCGAATACAAGCACGGTCAGGGCCAGCACGGTGCGGGGTTCCTGGAATATCTGCCCCCAGGCCAGGTCCAGCGAGGCCAGGATGACGCTGAGCAGCAGGAAATAGCTCAGGATGCCCAGGGCGAAGAAAAGGTTGTAACGGCGGAAGCAACTCTTGGGTTCTTCGTTTTCCTGCTCGTGACAGCCGGAGAGCAACCCCTTGAGCTTGAGCCCCACCACCGGCAGCACGCAGGGCATGAGGTTGAGGATGAATCCGGCCACCAGGGCCAGGCCCACCGCCTTGAGCAGCCCGCCCACCTGAAGACCGGGGCGGAGGTAGCGCGGGGTCAGTTCCGGCAGCTCGCCCGATGCTACGGCTTCTTCGGCCGGAGGCGAGGTTTCCGGGCTGGCCGCCGTTCCCACTTCGGCTTGCTCGAGAAACCCGGCGTAGGGCGTCTCCCGGATGGGGGTGAGCCCGGCGGCCTTGGGATACGCTTCCCGCACCTGTCTGGTCAGCTCCACCGGGCGGCAGGAGGTGTCCGAGCAGAGCAGGGCGGACAGCCGCAGGTCCATTTCCAGATCCGGTCCCAGGGCGCTGGGCAGAGGGACGAAAAGCGGGGTGGGCTTGTCGAAGATGTTCGAAATGGTGCCCGGCAGGAGGGGGTCGTCCTTGGCCTCTCCCGGGGGATAGAGCGCGGGCGATTGGCCATCCGGGCCGGAGAGGGAGAGCACGGTGGGCTGGCCCATCTCGCCGGGGTCGTTGGCGTAGATGTACCATCCCTGGTCCGGGGTAAGCAGGACGACCATGGCCGCGGGCGCGTCCAGGCGTTCCGCCAGTTTCTCGTCCAGAGCGGTGAAGGATATCTCCATATCCAGCGGAGGGCCATCCTGGGCGGAGGCTTGTCCCGTGGAAAGAGGAAGAAGGCACAGCAGCAGGGCGAGTGCGGGAAGGATGCGAAGCGGCCTTCGATCCGCCCGGGGGGAGTGGTCAGCCATCCTTGAGGGAATAGCAGAGAGGCTCGGACGAGACAACGCGGTGCAGGTGCTCGGGCCTCCTTTCTCCGTCCGAGCTATTCGCCGTGCCATCGCTCCATGTGGTTCTTGTGCGTCCGCAGGTACGCTCCAGGCTTGAACTTCTCGTCGTAGAACTCCAGGTCCAGATGGTGGGCCTGCAAGTAGGTAAGGACGTACACCGAGGGGACGGTGCCGGGGAATTTGCCGAAGGTGTCCAGCACGTACTGCGCTTGCAGGGCCACGCACTCCCGGAAACGCTCATTGTGGGGCGCGGCCGCTCCGCGCACTTTGGCGGTGTCTTGGAAGGGGCCCGGCGTTTCCGGATGGTAGGGGCCGCACTGGCCGAATTTGCGCTCGCACAGCGCATCCGTAGCCGTGCGCATGTCCGGGTGGTTGGGCGGGCAGAAGGCCTCCATCACCCCGGGCAGGCCGGTGACGTTGGGCGTGGGCCAGCGTTCGTCGGTTTGGAAGTCGAACCCCAGCCCGCGCACTTGGGGCGCTTCCGCACCGAGCACCGAGAAGGGGTTCAGTCCGTTGAACAGCCATCCACCGAGCCCCATGGCCTGCAGCATGAGCGATCCCGCGAAGCAGGCTGTGGACAGCTCGGCGGTCACTTCTGCCAGGCTGAGGGACTCCATGAAGCTGAGCGGCCACACGTTGTTCACGTCCACCAGGTCGGCGTAGCCCTCGATGCCGGGCACGGAGCGGCCGTTAATGTCGTCGAACAGCACCGTGTCGTTCTGAAGCATGTACATGATGTTCAGCAGCACATGCTGGGCCAAGTCGCCCACGGGAATGGCCAGCAGGCTGCCGGGCGCGTTGGCAACCCAGGTGTTGTGCCCCTCCACGTGAGGCACCTCCGGCGGCAGGTCCAGCCGTCCCTCCTGAAGCCGGATGACTCGTCCGCCAAAGGCCTCCAGCGCGGCTTCGGGGTCGGTCCGCCCGTCCGCGTCCCGTTCGGCCAGGGGCGGGGCGTCGCGTGAATCAACCATGTAGACCCCGGAGTCATCGGTGTAAAAGATCTGGGAGGTATGGAATCCGGCGGCGGAGGGGAAGGTCCGTCCACCTGCGGCTCCGGCGTAGTTGGAAAGGTGGGGCGCGTAGGCTGGGTGGCGGAAAATGAGGTTGTGCCAACCGCTTGTGCCGCTCATGGACAGGAGCACGAGCATGGTTTCCAGTTCGGTCAGCGGCAGGGGCTGGTGGCGCGAACGGTGGGCCATAACGCCGTCGGTAATTTCCGCCCCCAGGAAAAAGCGGCGGGAGCGCCGGCCCAGCAGGGCGTCCAGAAGAGGGAATTCAAGCAGGTCCTGAAAGCCGGGTGGCATGGTTGAGCCGGGCATGGCGCGCTCCTTTGAAAAGGGGAGGATACCATGTGAGTACGCTCGGGGGCGGAAGGAGTAAAGAGCAGGCTGAAGCGGGCTGCGTCATCGCGAATGGAAAAGGGGCGGACCCGAAGGCCCGCCCCGTGAATGCCCTGGCCCGGGGTCGCGGCCTAGGTTTCGCGAAGTTGCTGGATTAGGCCGCGCAGTTCGTCGGACATGGCGGCCAGTTCCTGCACCGCCTGGGTGGACTGGACGACGCCGGCGGTGGTCTGCTCAACCACGCGGCTGACTTCCTCAATGGCCTTGTTGATCTGCTCGGAGGCCGAGGACTGCTCCTCGGCCGCAGTGGCGATGCTGGCCACCTGGCTGTTGTTCTCATTAACCATGGCCACGATTTCCCGCAGGGCTTCGCCGGACTGCCCGGCCAACTCAGTGGCCCGCTCCACGGATTCCGCGGCTTGGCTCACGCCCTTCATGTTGTTCTCGGCGGCCTCTTGAATGGCGGCGATGCTCTCTCCGACTTCCTTGGTGGCCTCCATGGTCTTTTCCGCCAATTTGCGGACCTCGTCGGCCACCACTGCGAAGCCGCGCCCGGCTTCTCCGGCCCTGGCCGCCTCGATGGCCGCGTTCAGAGCCAGGAGGTTGGTCTGGTCGGCGATGTCGTTGATCACGCCCATGACCTGTCCGATGGAGTTGGCCCGCTGGCCGAGCGTCTGGGTGTTTTCATTGAGGGAGCGGGCCAGTTCGCGAACGTGCCCGATGGCCTCCACGGATTGCTGGACGACTTCCCGCCCCTCGTTGGCCTTGGCGCTGGCCTTGCCGGCGTTGGTGGAGGCGTTGCCCGCGTTCTGGGCCACCTCCAGCACCGTGGCGTTCATCTGCTCCATGGCCGTGGCCGTCTCGCCGATGCGCTCATGCTGCAACTCGGCGCCGCTCTTGACCTGTTCGGACTGGGCGGAGAGCTCTTCGGCGGAGGAGGAAACCCGTTGGGCGATGGCATCGGCGTCGTCGGCGATTCGCTGCATGCGGGTCAGCAGGTTTTCCGCCTTCTCGGCCTGTTTTTCGGCGTCGCGCTTGGACTGCTCCGCCTGGGTCGCCTGTTGCTCGGCATCCAGGGATTTCTCCTCGGCAAAGACCATCTTTTCCTTGAGGTTCTCCACCATCCGTTCGATGGAAGCGCGCACCTGGGTGATCTCCCGACTGAAGCGACCCTCGCAGGCAGCGTCCAGATCGCCGCCCGCCACCCTCTCGGCGTATGCGCGCAACCGGTCGAAAGGCCGCAGAAGTTGGCGGCGCAGGAAGAGCAGAGTAACCACGACCACGGCCGCGATGAGGACGGCGGCGGTTCCGACCCCGGTCCAGATCATGCTCCGCACCGGCGCGAAGGCCTCGGCCTTGTCGATTTCAGCCAGCAGAGCCCATTGCGTGCCGTACACGTCCACCGGCTCGTAGGCGGAGAGCACGAGATTGCCGTTGTAGTCCGTGATGATCTCGCTTCCGGTCTCTCCATTCAGGGCCTTGCGCGAGGCCACGGTGTCCACTTTGCCCGTGCGGGGATTGGCGAAGGAGGCGCGCACGGAGTGCTTCTCCGGGTCGAGGTAGGAGTTGGAGCGCATGAGTTTGTCCGGCCCCACGAGATACGTCTCGCCGGTTTCGCCCATGCCCTCGCGCAGCCGCATCAGTTCGTTTATGCGGCCCAGGGAGGCCTGCAGGGCCACAACCCCGTCGCCGCCGCGCAGGGGAGCCGCGATGAAGGCGGCGGGCTCGCCGTTGGACGGCGCGTACGGGGAAAAATCAACAAAGGCCATGTCCTTGCGTGTGGCCTCCCGCCATGCCGTTGCCAGGCCGCTGCCGGACAGCGGACCATTGGCCAGATCCGCTCCCACGTCTGACTCCAGAACCGAGGTGAAGAGCACCCGCCCCTTCTCGTTGATGAGGAAGATGTCGTAGTAGCCGAGCACGTCGACGTATTTCCGCAGGTCCTGGTTGTATTCCCGCTGCAGCTGCCGGTATTCGGCACTTCGCACGTCCATCCGGCGGCCCGACTCGGCTCCGGCCTCTCCGGCGTACCTGGAGAAGGCCCGCATGGCCTCCGCGGCGGATTGGTCGCTGCGGAGAACCGAGATTTCCTTCTCCCACATCTCGATTATCTCCTCCAGGGCGTGTTGTTTCACGTCCCGGATGGAGCGCAACTGCTCGAAGGCCATTTCCTCGGTCGTCGCGGTGTTCTTGAGTATGCTGTACGCGCCGAAAAGGGCCAGCGGCAGGATGCCGACAGCAAGGCAATAGGAGATCATCTTGAATTTCAAACTGTTTCCCATTGTACCCCCCTCCGGGAAATGTTGGCGTTGCTGGTGGCTGATAGGACAAAAATGAAACACTTGTTTGTGTCTGAGTGATGGCGAGCAGGTTTCATACGTCGTGAGGAGGGGAATTGCAACAGGTTATTTATACAAGAATGAGGTTGCAACTAAACATTGCATAGCATTTTTTCAAAAAATATTTATATAAAACAGTGGTTTGCTGGTGCAATGGGTGAAAAATTGACAAAATGAGAAAGCTGTTTTCCTCGGGACGGTGGTAAGCAGGTTTTGCTTCTTCGGGCGGACTGCTGCCGGGTATGCGGGGAGAAGAGAGGGAGGGATGCGGGACAGGAATAAAAGAAGGTCCTTCCGGAATTGTCGTGGGTAGCAGCCTGAGGTAGTCCTCTGTTCCAGAGGAGACATTGCTCATGAGGGACATCGATTTCTATGCTCAGATTCTTGGCATTGACCACCCCTGGCATGTGGATGACGTGAAGCTCCAGACTGAGGCTGGGCGTGTGGATGTATGGATCGATCATGAGCCTGGCGCTCTTTGGGCTTGCCCAGAGTGCGGGCGAGAGTTGGCTTGCCGGGATCATGCCGAAGAACGGACATGGAGACATCTTGATACCTGCCAGTTCAAGACATTTCTCCATGCACGTATTCCACGGGTTAACTGTCCTGATCATGGCGTACGCCAAGCGCAAGTTCCCTGGGCGGCTCCCCATTCTCGATTCACCCTGCTCATGGAGCGCATGGCCATTGACGTAATTTCGGCCTGCTCGACCATCGAAGGCGCTCGCAAGCTGTTGCGTATTTCCTGGGATGAGACCTGGGGGATCATGGAACGAGCCGTCAAAAGAGGCTTGAGCCGCAAGGAACAGCGCAAGATCCACTACCTCGGGGTGGACGAGAAGGCTTTCCGCAAGGGACACAAGTACATGACCGTCGTCTGCGATCTGATGAGGGGCACAGTTGAGCATGTTGCTGAAGATCGCCGAACGGCGAGCCTCGAGGCGTATTATCAAAGCCTGAGTAGCGAGCAGCTGGAAGCAGTGCGGGCCGTGAGCATGGACATGTGGCAGCCGTATTTTTCGGCCACTATGAAGTGGATCCCTGAGGCAAGCCGGAAAATCGTCTTTGACCGTTTCCACGTCATGCAGCACGTGGGGAAAGCGGTGGACACTGTCCGGCGTCAGGAACACAAGGCCCTGATGGCCGAAGGGGAGTCAACCCTCAAGGGCACCAGATACTTGTGGCTTTACGGCGAAAGCCGGCTTCCGGATAAGCACAAACCTCGGTTCGATGACCTCAAGCAGGCCAACCTGAAGACGGCCAAAGCCTGGGCCATGAAGGAAAGCCTGCAGGATCTATGGGGCTACATGAGCCCTGGTTGGGCAAAGAGGTTCCTGGAGAGGTGGTGCGGTTGGGCCACGCGATCCCGGATCACGCCGATGAAGAAGGTGGCCCAGACCTTGAGAGCTCACATGGACAACGTGGTAACCTTTTGCCGGCATCGGATTACCAACGCCGTGGCCGAGGGACTGAACAGCAAGATCATGGCAATCAAACGCCGAGCTTGCGGCTACAGGAACAAAGAGCACTTCAAGACGGCGATCTACTTCTTCTGTGGTGGATTGGACCTCTATCCGGCCTGCAAAACCGGAGCCACCCACTGAAATCCCGGAAGGACCTAAAAGAAAAAGGGGCCAGGCCAATATGGCCTAACCCCTTGAAATGTCTGGTGGGCTACCAGGGACTCGAACCCCGAACCAATTGATTAAGAGTCAACTGCTCTGCCAATTGAGCTAGTAGCCCCGCCGTGCGGAGAGAGCTTTCTAGGGAGCCGGGCCAGCTTTGTCAACCCTGCGGCCGACACTTTTTTCCAAAGCGAGGCGGATGGACAGGAGTCCATTCCCCATCTAGAGTCATACAATGCGGATTATCCTCCTCCTTCTGCTCCTCGTATTGCTTCCATTGTTTGTCTCCGCCCCGGCTCGGGCCGAGGCGCTTTCAGTCGTTCATGACCTCGCTGTGGAGCTACACCCGCGTCGTTCCCAGCTCACCGGGCGGGACGTTCTGCGTGTCGAGCCCGGCGGCCTTTCCTTTCTGTCCCTTCACCTGGCGGACAACGCCAAAGTGGAGGAAGTACTGCTGGACGGCCGGGCGGCGGAATGGTCATTCCGCAAAGGGGATTTGCGGGTTACGCTTCCAGGGCATCTGCGGCGAGGCGTTGTGCGGCTTGAGGTGGCCTACCGGGCGCGTTTCGACCAGGAAGTCGAAACGCGGCCCCTGTCCATGGACAACCCGGGTTTCGGCGTCGCCGGAACCATCGGGCCGGAAGGCTCCTTTCTCCTGGCGGGCAGCGGCTGGTATCCCCGCCTGGAGGCGGCGAGCGCCTCCTACGATGTGGCGGTGACAGCCCCGGAGGGCGTCGTGGCCGTTACAGCCGGAGCCATGCGCTCCATCCGCGCCGAGGATGGGCGCACCGTCAGCCGCTGGGAGGTGAAACGCCCGGTGCGCGGGCTGGCCCTGGCCGCCGGGCGCTACGAGCGCCGGGAGACGAAGGTTGGCGATACCGTGGTGTCCACGTATCTCACCACCCAAAACGCCCACCTGGCGGAACGCTACCTGGAGGCGTCCCAGCGGCACATCCGCTTCTACCAGAAGCGGCTTGGCCCCTACCCCTTCCCCAAGTTCGCGGTGGTGGAGAATTTCTTTCCCACCGGCTACGGGTTCCCTTCGTTCACCCTCCTGGGCGGGAGGGTGTTGGCCCTGCCGTTCATTCCGGAAACCTCCCTCAAGCACGAGATCGCCCATTGCTGGTGGGGCAACGGCGTGCTGGTGGACTACGAGTCCGGCAACTGGAGCGAGGGGCTGGCGACGTATTTGGCGGACTACCTGCGCAGGGAACTGGAGTCCGAGGAGGCGGCCAGGGAATACCGTCTGACCACCCTGCGCGACTACGCCCAGCTCGCCACCGGGGGGCGGGACTTTCCCCTCTCGCGGTTCGGTGCGCGGTTCTCCCCGGCCACGCGGGCCGTGGGCTACGGCAAGGCCATGTTCGTCTTTCACATGATTCGCCGCCGCGTGGGCGACGAGGCCTTTTGGCGCGCTTTGCGAAATGTGGCGAGTGAACGGATGTTCAAGGAGACTTCCTGGGACGACTTACGCGCCGCCTTTGTGGCGGCCTCTGACTGGCCCGCGCGGGAGAGCGGGGCGTTTCTGCGCCAGTGGGTCGAGCGCGCGGGGGCCCCGAAGTTGTCACTGCGGGCCACGCGAGGCCGGGACCACGGAGGGTGGCTTGTGAGCGGTGAGCTTCGCCAGGAAGGACGTCCCTACAGCCTGCGCATCCCTGTGGCCGCCACGGGGGAGGGCGGCAAGGCCTCCACCGTGGTCTCGCTGGACAACGCCTCCGCGCCGGTACGCCTGCGAACCAGGGACAGGCCTGAATTGGCCGCGGCCGACCCGGAGGCCCATGTCTTCCGGCTACTCGCTCCTTCCGAGATCCCATCCACTGTGAACAGCCTCAAGGGGGCCGACGAAGTGCGACCCGTGCTGGGGGAGATTTCAGGCAATGGGGGGCGTCTGGCGGCCATTCTGCTGGCCGGGCTTGGAAAGCGCGGCACGCGGGTGGCTCAAACGGACGAGGCATTGCCGGACAAAATCGCGGAACCGCTTCTTTTTATCGGCCGGCCGTCTGGCGCTGCCTGGACCGAACGGCTGCGTGAGGCATTTCCGGATGTGGACCCGGATACGCTCGCGGGGGCGGATGTTCCGGGCGGGGCGGACACGATCTTCCTGGTCGGCGAAACCGGGGACGGGCGGTTGACCGGCTGGCTGGCGGCGAAGCCCGGCGTTTCGGCGGAATCCGTGGAGGAGGCCACCCGCAAGATCACCCATTACGGCAAGTACGGCCGGTTGGCGTTCAAGGCCGGGCAAAATCTGCTCAAGCGGGTGCCCGAGCCCGAGGTTTCGCCCATGCTGGTCCGTTTCGGTGAGGAATCATGAAATATGTTGCGGCGGTTCTCGCGGTGCTGGCGTTGTCGTTTTCCTGCGGCGGGGAACAAGGTGGTTTCCGCGTGTGGGAGGTGGCCCGAGGCGGCGAAGCGTCGCTGGCGGAAGTCGCCTCTGAACTGGCCAGCAACGACATCGTCTATGTGGGCGAGCGGCATGACGAGCCGTTGCACCACAGGGGGCAGGTGGCCGTCATCCGGGCCCTGTTAAAGGAGACACCGCGCCTGGCCGTGGGTTTGGAAATGTGGCGCAGCCGCGACCAGAAACGGCTTGACGCCTGGGTGGCGGGGAATGTGGGTGAAGAAGAAATGCGCCGGGCGTTCAACGAGAACTGGGATGACTCGTGGCGGCTTTACCGCGACATATTCCTGTTCTGCCGGGACAACGGCGTGCCCATGGTGGGGCTGAACATGCCCCGCGAGATCACCCGGCAGGTCGCCCGGGAGGGATTCGATTCCCTCACGCCCGCGCAGCGGGGCGAACTCCCGCCCATCGTCTGCGAGGTGGCCCCGGCTTACGAGGAGTACATGCGCCGTGTGGCCGGACACGGGTCGCACGGCCTGAACTTCCAGCATTTCTGCCAGGCGCAATTGGTCTGGGACACGGCCATGGCCGTGCATGCGGTGGATTACCTGCGCGCCAACCCGGGCGCCACCATGGTTGTGCTCTGCGGGCAAATCCACGCCTGGAAACCGGCCATGCCCACCCAGGTCGCGGACATTGATTCCAAGTTGCGTCAGGCCGTCATCATGCCCCAGCAACCGGGTCGCGTTGACCCGGGCTCGGTTTCCTCAAAGGACGCGGACTACCTGCTGCTTGGCGGGAGATGAAAATTTTCCCTTTCACGTCCCTTGCCAAAGGGGCGCACATGGTCTAAGTAGGGCGTCCGCTTTCGCGGAGAGGTGTCCGAGTTGGCCGAAGGAGCACGCTTGGAAAGCGTGTGTACCGTTACCCGGTACCGAGGGTTCGAATCCCTCCCTCTCCGCCACTTTGTTTCCAACCGGGAGCCTTCGAGGGCTCCCGGATTCTTCGAGGAAACCGGGCGGCGAAGCCGTCGTGAACCCCGTCAGGCCCGAAAGGGAGCAGCGGTAGCGAGCCGGTTTCGGGTGTCCGGTTTCCATCAAGAAGGGCGAGCCGTCAGGGCTCGTCCTTTTTTTTGCGCCGTTCCTCCTCCAGCGTCATGACTCGCACCACCAGGGCGATGTGTTCCCCGGGCAGCGCTCCCAGCAGGGCTCCGGCCATGGAGCCGATAGCCGCCCAGGCCGGTATGCCGCCGAGGTCCCAGGCCATGAGTTGCGCCACCAGCCCAATGAACGAACCGCCGAATGCCCCGAGGACAATGCCCTCGGAGTTGGTCGGCTCCACGGTCCTGTCGCCCTTGAGGTACAGGGCCGCGCCACGCAGCAGCATGCCGCCCAAACCGCCAAGGAATCCGCTGACCAGAACCAGGATGGTCCCCAGAATTGCATTGAAGAGCATGACCCGCCAGTAGCCTTCGGCCGCCCAAATCGGCAGCGCCCCGGCCAATGCGCCCACGAAGGCGCAGCCAAGGAAACATTTGGTGCACAGGCAAGCGGAGGCACGTTCCTCGGCGGCCTTGCGGACGTGCAGGTTCTCATGGTTCGGGGCGGACTGGTGCGTCTGGTCCATGCGGCGGATTCCGGTCGGTTCGCGTGGCGACGTCGAGGCTGGCCGATGGGCAATGCTTTCCTCGATGCCCTGATCGTGCCAGAATCGTGCCCATGCCGAACAATTTCCTGAAGCTGTCGGAGGCCGGGGAACGCGGTCTGGATGAGTCCGGGGGCAAGGGCGTGGCCCTTTCCCGAATGGCTGATGCCGGATTGCCCGTGCCGGAAACGCGCGTCATTCCGGCGTCCGCCTACCACGCCTTCGTGCGTTCCGCGGGACTGGCCGAGACCATCCGCGTGGAAGTGACGAAGGCATCGGACCCGGATGCCCGCTGGGAGGAGATTTGGGAAGCGGCTCTGCGAGTCCGCAACGCCTTTGTCCGCGCGCGGGTGCCGGACGACCTGGCGCTGTCCCTGGAGGAAGGGTTCGAGGAGGTATTCGGAAAGGCCGACCTGGCCATTCGCAGTTCTTCGCCCGCAGAGGACGCCGAGCGAGCTTCGTTCGCCGGGTTGCACGACTCCTATCTGGATGTTGGACCGGCGGAGCGGCTTGAGCGGGTTAAAATGGTCTGGGCCTCCCTGTGGAACGACCGGGCCATGCTCTACCGCCGCGAACTGGGGCTGGACGCTGACAAGAGCGCCATGGCCGTGGTGGTGCAGGCCATGATCCCTGGCCAAGCCTCGGGCGTGGTTTTTTCCGAGGCCCCGGGCAAGCCTGTGGAAGGCGTGGTCGAGGCGGTGCGGGACGGCAACCAGGAATTCGTGGACGGCGGCAAGGAGCCCTGGCGCTGGATGATGGACCGTGACGACGGCCGGATTCTCGAGGAACAGCCGCCCACGGGAAACGCCCCGCCTCCGCTTTCGGAATGCCAGGTGCGCCGCGTTTTTCGGCTGGCCCAGGAGGCGGAGGCCCTGTTCGGCGCGCCGCAGGACGTGGAGTGGACCCTGCGCGACGGCGACCTGTACGCCCTGCAATCCCGTCCCGTGACCACCCGGGCCGCCCCGGACGCCTCCGGCTGGTCCGGGGAGGACAAGCGGCCCTGGTACCTCTCCCTGACCCGCAGCTTCGAGAATCTGGTGGAGTTGCGGCGGCGGGTGGAGGAAGAACTCCTGCCCGCCATGCACGAGGAAGCGGACCGGCTGGCCGAAACCGACCCCGGCGCGCTGGGGGATTCCGGACTGGCGGTCGAAATTGAGCGCCGGGCGGACGTGCTGGACGAGTATGCCGACCGCTACTGGGCCGAGTGCATCCCCCTGGCCCACGCCGCCCGCCTCTTCGGGCAGGTGTACAACGAGCGGCTGGCACCGGACGACCCCTTCGCCTTTGTTGACCTGCTGCGCGGCACGGAGATGCGGGGTGTGGAGCGCAATCGCCTGCTGGAGCGGTTGGCCGCCGTTCTTGCCGAGGACGAGGAGGCCGCGCGTGCGGCTCGCCAAGGCGACCCCGATGCCCTGCCCCGGGAGGCGGAGCGTCTGCTGGACGAATTCGCCGTGTCCTTCGGCGATCTGGCCTGTTTCCAGGGCTGGTGCGGCGGCGGGCGCGAAGGCGTGCTGCGCCTGGCCCTGCGGCTCTCTGGCCGCGAAAAGCAACCGGAGAAGAGGAAACACGGCGACCCGGAGGAACTGCGCCGCGCCTACTTGAATTCCTTCCCACCGGAACGGCGCGAATTCGGCCGCCGCCTGCTGGACTTGGCCCGCGCCGCCTACCGTCTGCGCGACGATGACAACCTGGCCCTTGGCAGGCTGGAAACGCGCCTGGACGAAGCTGCGGGAGAGGGACGGGAGCGCTTGGCGGCGCGCGGCGTGGAGCGCCCGGAGGAGATCACTCCGCGTGAGGTGGCCAGCAGCCTGCGTGACCCCGGCCGGAGTCCCGAACGGGGAAAGGACAGCGGGAAGAAAAGCCTGGGAGCCAAGGACGGCGAATTCTCCGGACATGCCGCCGGACCAGGCGTGGCCGAGGGGCCGGCGCGCGTGGTGCGGTCCCGCGAGGAGTTGGCGGATTTTCAATTGGGCGAGGTGCTGGTCTGCCGGTCGGTGGACCCCTCCATGACATACGTGGCCCCCCTGGCCGCCGCCGTGGTGGAGGAACGCGGCGGCATGCTGGTCCACGGGGCCATCATCGCCCGCGAGTACGGCCTGCCCTGCGTCACCGGGGCGCGCGGCGCGGTGGACGCCCTGGAGACCGGCCAGCGGGTGCTGGTGGACGGTTACAAGGGTGTGGTGCGCAAACTGGACGGGAAGTGACGATCAGCGCCAGCCCAGGTCCAGCTTCATGTCCTCCGGCGCGCGCAGCTCCACGCCGAATTCCACCGTCCTTTCTTGCCCCGCGTCGAGGTCGAGGTTCCAGACCAGGGTGTTCTCCGTGCGATCATCCGGTTCAGGGTCGGCGATGATGTCCAGCTTGATGCGCTCGTCCCGCGCGGTGGGGCGTGGCTCTTCAAGCCGGATGGCCGCTGGCCCGGGGCGCTGGTTGGCCAATTTCACCCGCCACTTCCACACATAGGTCTGGTCGGAGCGGATCAGCCCCTTCTCGCCGGATTCCTTGCGCAGCAGTGTGGACCTGGCCGTGACCAGGGGATCGGTGCCGAAGGGGATGGTGGCCTCGCGTCCGGCCAAGGAGAAGGCTCCCTGGGTCAGCAGTGCGCCGTCCACCAGAAAGATCGCTTCGCCCCGGGGCATTTCCACCGCCTCCTCCAGACGCACGTCCGCCTGGAGAAAGCAGTCCTCGGTCAGGGCCGGGCGGGCCAAGTAGGCGTATTCGGCTTTCAGGTCCATTGAACGCACGTCCAGTACCCTGGGTTGGCCCGGCTCCAGCCGCACTTTCCCGAGGTCCCAGACCGCGAATGTTCCCAGCCTCCGTTTGGCCGGGGAGGCGTCGGCCTGCTCCATGGCGGCCATGGGTGCGGCTGTCTTGAGCATGGGCCGCACCTCCTTGTCCTGGTCCGGCCGAATGATCCATTGCGGCAGCCTTGGCGGCTCGCGCCGCACGTGCCCAGCGCGGGTGGCCAGGCTGAGGGGGGCGTTCCAGGTGGTTCCCGTGGTCTGTCGAACCTCGGCGGAATAGGTCATCTCCAGGCGGTCTTTCGCGGGAAGGGCGTTGAGACGGTAGCGCGGGGTCCAGCCGCAGCCGTCCACCCGGTACGTGGCCGCAAGCGTGACCCGGTCGCTCGCTCCGGCCAGATCCACCCGCACGTCCCACAGCCGCTCCGCCTCGCCCAGCAATTCGTCGCGGCGCGAGGTGAGGCGGGACAACTCCGCGCGCGCCTCGTCAAGGGCGGAGGCGGCGGGACCGAGTTCGGCGGTCAGCTCGCTTACCCGCTCGCCCAGGGTCCTGGCCATGGCCTCGGCGGCATTGGGCGTGTCCAGCCTGTCGCCGCCTGCGCGGTTCCAGAAGTCCAGCCGGGAGAGCAGGGACTGCGCCGTAGCGTTGGCCGAGTGCACTTCCGTGCGTTGTTTCCCGATGCGCTCGTTCAGCTCCTCCAGCTCCGGGCTTTGGGCTGGCTGACCGCGTTGCGCCTGCACGCCGCGCACCTCGCCGGACTCCGCGCGGACGCGCAGGCTGTCCGGGGCGGCGCCGGGGGGAGGTGCAGCACCGCGTGGGGGGAGGGCGAGGGGAGAACCCTCAGCTTGAAGGTCTCCTCGACCTGGGCTGAATCCGGATAAAGAGTCACCTGGCGTACTTCGGCGCGGGCGGCGGTGGGCAGGGCCAGGATAAGGGCGAGCAACAGGGGCAGGAATCTGGGCATGGAAAAGTCTCCTTGACTGGCTGACGCTTCATCCTGGTACTACATGAGATATGCATGGTGAGAAAGACGGAGCGGATTGGTTGGTGCGGCGTTTCGCGCCTCTTTTTGAGGGCGCTGACGCGCCGGTGCTGGACGTGGCCGCGGGGGAGGGCCGCAACGGGCTGCATCTGGCCCGGCTGGGCGTGAAGGTGGTCTGCTGTGACGTTTCGGCCGATGCGCTGGCCCATGCGGAGAGCGCGGCCAGGGAGGAAGGGCTGCCCCTGACGACCTGGCGGGTGGACCTGGAATCCGGGAAGTGCCCGCTGGATGAAGGCGAATGGGGCGGCATGCTTGTTTTTCGTTACCTCCACCGGCCACTGGTTCCCTGCCTCAAGGCGGCCCTGCGTCCGGGCGCGCTGCTTCTCTACGAGACGTTCACCATCCAGCAGCGGGAGCTTGGCAAGCCGAGCAATCCGGATTTCCTGCTGCGGCCCGGCGAACTGCGGGAGTTGTTCGAGGATTTCGATATCCTGCATTATGAGGAAGGCCGTTTCTCGAATCCCGACCGCCACGCCGCCCGTCTGGCGGCGCGCAAGCCTAGCGTTTCCTGACCGGCCCCACAGCCACCAGATAGAGTAGCCGTTCGTGTTCCTCCAGGGCGAGCAGGTCCGACGCCTGCTTGTCGAAAAACGCGCCTACGCCGCAGGCCCCCATCCCGAGGGCTTCCGCCGCCAGATAGACGCGCTGCCCCAGTCTGCCCGCCCGCAGCAGCGCCCCGCGGTATCCAGAGGGGCCAGAGCGCGACTCCAGTTCCGCGAGGTTCGCGGTGAAAAGCACGTGCAGCGGCGCGTTGGCCAGCCACTCCTGTCCCAGGCAGACTCCGGTCATGGGGAGATGTAACTCTCCTTTGACGAGCGGGCCTGTCGAAACGTCCAGGGCGTGGCGGCCGTCCTGCATCCCCTCCACGCCCTGGCACAGCAGGCTGACGCGCGGAGTGTCCCGCCAGGGGCGAAGGCACCCGGTGATGGCCTCGTGGGCCGCTTGCCCAAGCGTGGCGTCAGGGAGGAAGTTGCGGCGGGAACGGCGGGAGCCCATGAGGGATTCGGGATCGCCCCAGGGAACGGATTCGGGCGGCGTGTCCGGGGTGCTTTCCCGCTCAGCTCCGGCCGTGACCTGGAATGCGTGAACGATTTTCGGCTCCGGTTTTTCAGCCGGGCTGACGACCCCATCGCGGTCCAGGCAGGGTTCGGCAGGATCGCCGAGCGTGTTCGTGGAGAAGGCTCCGCCCAGGTCCACGGCCGCCACGGGCCGCTCCAGTTCCTGGTTCAGGCAGAGTTGGCGGCACCATGCTGCGTCATCCAAAGACAGGCTGACCCGTGGCGAGAATCCCAGGGCGCGTGCCAGCAGGACCAGATTCTCCAGGGCGTGGCCGGGGTCCAGCAGGCAGTAGCGGAAGGCGCGCGGGCCGTATTTCCAGGAACTGCGGAAGATGCGCGTGGCCAGGATGAGCCGCAGTGAGGCGGCGTCGCCGTGACTGTCTTTCCCGGGACGCAGCAGCCGCAACTCGTTTTCCAAGGGGGAGTAGTGATGCAGTCCGTTTGGAACGCCTTCCACTCCGCTCGCGGCTACATAGGCCTCAAAGGGATAAAGCGCTCCGGCCGAGGCCCAGGCCCGCAGGTGCAACTGGCCTCCTGGTCTGCGCAGTACGGCGGTGGGGCCGAGGGCTCCGCGCAGCAAGCGTGCCAGGCCGGGAGCGTGGAGGCCGCCGGTTGCCTGGACATCCACCGGCAGGCTGGTGCGGTCTACGCGCGGGCCATAGTGTTTGTATGGATCCGGTTCGTTGGCCCAGTCCAGGCGGCGGCCGGTGAGTGAGACGGGGTCGTGGTTGACCGCGTCGTGCAACTGGGTAAGGACTGACGGCATTGGACCTCCTTGCCTTGCGGAGCAAAAGGGACTAGCAGGGCACGCCATGGATGCCTTGTTCCATCAAGCCTACCACATGGCCATGAACGGCGAAACGCCGGACGGCAGGAAGGCCGAAGCGGTGGCCCGCGCCGCGGCCGAACATCCCCGCGAGCTGGCTGAGCTGGCCCACGAGGTCAGGCTGGTCCGCTTCGGGGAGCGGCTTGAACTGTGCGGCATCGTCAACGCCCGTTCCGGGCTGTGCCCCGAGAACTGTGCCTTCTGCGCCCAATCCGCCCGCCACCGCACTGGCGCGCCGGAGTATGGCTTCATCGGGGCGGAGGCGGTGGCCGAAGCCGCCGCCAAAGCCCGCGATGCTGGTGTGTTCCGTTTCGGCGTGGTCATCTCCGGGGCTTCTCCGGGAGAGCGGGATTTCGAGGAAATCCTGCGGGCCGTGCGGCTGGTGGCCGAGCTGGGCATGGAGCCTGACGTGTCCCTTGGACTGTTGGACCGGGAGCGGCTTGCCCGGCTCAAGGAGGCGGGGCTGAAGCGGGTCCATCACAACCTTGAAACCGCCCATTCCTTTTTCCCGAGTGTCTGCACCAGCCACGACTACGAGGACGACGTGTCCCTGGTGCGTGCCGCCAGGGACATGGGGCTGGGGGTCTGTTGCGGTGGCCTCTTCGGCCTGGGCGAGACCTGGGGCCATCGCCTGGAACTGGCCCGCACCCTGGCCGAGCTTGGGGTGGAGTCTGTTCCGGTGAATTTCCTCTCGCCCATCCCCGGCACCCCGCTGGCAGATCAACCGGTGCTTTCGGTGGACGAGGCGGTGGGTATCGTGGCCATGCTGCGGCTGCTGCTGCCACGGGCGCACCTCCGCCTATGCGGCGGGAGGGAAAGGATTTTCGGCTCGGACCACGGGCGTATGCTGACCTGCGGCGCGGACGGCTGCATGGCCGGGGATTACCTGACCACGCCGGGTACGCCGGTGGTGGAGATAATCCGGGCCGCACGGGGCCTGGGCCTGGAACCCCGCTGAGTGAAACCGGTGCGGCTTGACGCGGCCGCCGCCGAAGATAAAGCTGTTTTTTTTGGAGGAACCCATGCACGATTCCATGCCCCTCGCCGGGCTTCACAAGATGGTCTGGACCGCGTTGATGGCGGCCCTGGTGACAGCCGGGGCGTTCATGCAGCTTCCCCTGGGGCCGGTGCCCTTCACCATGCAGCCCTTCTTCGCCATGCTGGCCGGGTTCGTGCTTGGCCCGCTGTACGGCGCGGCCGCGGTGGGCCTGTACGTGGCTGCGGGGCTGCTGGGCCTGCCGGTGTTCGCCGGGGGCAAGGCGGGGCTGGCGGTGCTCCTCGGACCCACCGGCGGCTACCTCTTCGGCTTCATCCTGGGCGCGGCCGTGTGTGGCTTGGCGGCGCGCGGGCAGATGACCTGGCGGCGCGGGCTGCTCTTCGGCCTGGCCAACCTGGCCGTGGTTTACGGGCTGGGCCTGTTGCAACTCAAGGCCGTGCTCTCCCTGGACTGGCTCAAGGCCCTGGCCGTGGGCTTCGCGCCCTTCATTCTGCAGGACCTGGTCAAGCTGGGCATGGCCGTGGCCACCACCCGCTTTCTGCGCTCAAAGGGTCTGGCCCCCAAGTGATCGAACTCTACGACGTAGGCTTTGCCTATTCCGGTGGCGCGGACGCCCTGCGGGACGTCTCCTTCTCCGTTGGCCAGGGGGAACTGGTCGGCCTGGTGGGGGCCAACGGCCATGGCAAGTCCACCCTGCTGGCCCTGCTGGCGGGACTCTACAGCCCCACCAGCGGCTTCCTGACGGTCCACGGCCACGCCTCGCCGGGGGCGGAAAAAGCCATCCGGGGCAGCGCCGCCCTGGTCTTGCAGGAGGCGGAGTTGCAGGTGCTGGGCGCCACCGTGGGCGAGGACCTGTGCCTCGGCCTGGAATCTGATCCGCTCAAACGTGACGAGGCCAAGGAATTGGCCGCGCGGTTGGGGCTCTCAGCTTGGGATGCCCCGGTGCAGACGCTGTCTTTCGGCCAGAAGCGCAAGCTCTGCCTGGCCGGGGCGCTGCTGCGCTCGCCAAGCGTGTTGCTGCTGGACGAACCTTTTTCCGGCCTGGACTACCCGGGCGCAAGGGAGATGCGCGGGCTTCTTGCCGAGAACAAGCGGGCTGGGCTGACCCAGGTGGTGGCCGCTCACGACGTGGAACCCCTGGCCGACCTGGCAGACCGCTGGCTGGTGCTGCGCTCCGGCGGGCTGGCCGCTCAGGGGATGGCGGCGGACGTTTTTCCCCGGCTGGAATCCTTCGATGTGCGGCCGCCCTGCGGCTGGCGGAACGAGGGCGCGAACGTGCTCGAATCCAGGCCGGGCGGGGACTGGTAGGTGCGCCCCAGCCTCTCGCTCACACCCCTGCCTTTTGGCCGACCCGGCCGCGCCCTGCTGGGGCTGGACCCGCGCGTGGCGGTGCTGGTCTGCCTGGCCGTGGGCTTGCTCATCTGGCGGGTGGACGGCGCGGGGCTGCCGCTGTTGTTGGCAGCCCTCGGCTTCACCGCTTGGCTTGCCGGGGGGATGCGCGGGGACAACCGCGTCCTGTGGCGGGGGTATCTGCTGTTCGTGCTTGGCTGGAGCGGAGTGAAGCTGGGGCTGGACCTGCTGGGCGGCACGCCATGGCCGGAGGCGGCGGGAGCCGCCGGATTGCTCGGCGGCAGGCTGGTGGCCCTGCTCCTGGTTGGGTTGTCGCTAGCTCTGATTTCCTCGCCTCGTGGGCTGGGCGCGGCCTTCGCCTGGTATTTGCGGGCTATTCCCCTGGCGCGACGCCACGCCTGGAAGGCTGCCCTCAGTCTGGCACTTATGATCCATTTCCTGCCACTCATCTGGCAGGTAGCCGGGGGAGTGTCCCGCGGCATTTCGCTGCGGCTGCCGGAAGCGTCATGGCGTCGGAGGGCGGCGGTCTTTCCGCAGGCCCTCATCCGCGCCCTGAGCCAGAAGACGTGGAGCCAGACCGTGGCTGTGGCCGCGCGCGGTCTGGACGGGGAGGAGGCCTGGAGGATGCGCTTTCCGCTTCGGCCGCTGCACTGGCTGGCCGGTCTCGCGGCAGTGGCCGTGGTCTACGGAATGAGCCTTCTTTGATTCCGTTTCGAGGCCCGGGCCAACTCGCTGAGGTATACACCCAGCGCCAGGGCCAGGATGGCCGCGTCGCGCAGCAGGCTTGTCAGGATGTTGGCCTCGTCCTGCGGGGAGAGGGAGAAGCAGCCGCAGGCCACGTCCAGCCCGCGCGCCAGGTTGTAGCCCAGGGCGGCCATGAATACCGCCATGAGGAGCAGCACCACCAGGGACGCTCCAAGCCGCAAGAGCCCCAGCACCAGGAAAACGCCGCACAGCATTTCGATCCAGGGCAGGCCCAGGGCGATGGGGTTGACCAGCACGTCCGGCACAAGCTGGTAGTTGTAGATGACCCTTGCGAAGGCGAAGGGGTCGGCGATCTTGTCCAGGCTGGCCCAGATGAAGAGCAGGCCCAGGGCCATGCGGGGCAGTGCGGAAAGCAGGCGGCTCACTGCGCTCCCCCTTCGGTTTGGTCCGCGTCCATCTGCCTGGCCACAGGGCCTTGGGCCTCGAGCCAGGCTTGCCATCCGCCGGGCATGACCAACACGTCTTCAAAGCCCTCCAGCCGCAGTGTCTCAGCCATTTCCGAGGCCTTGTCGCAGGTCAGGGAGGAGCAGTAGATGACCAGCCAGCGTTCGCGGGGCAGGGCCTGCACCCCCTGGGCCGCGCTTGGAGAGAAGGGGTTGTATGGGATGTGCAGCGCGCCCGGTACGTGGCCTTCGAGGTACTCGGAGCGGCCGCGGGCATCAACGAAGAGTACGTCCTCGCGATCAAGGAGTTCGATGGCCTGCTCCGCGTCCACGCTGCCGCCCTGGCCGAGTTCGGCCATGCGTTTGGCCGACCAGTCTTCGATCCAGGGCAGGGTGTCGGGCCGGATGGAGTTGGCCGCGGCCCCGGCGAGCAGGGCGAGTACGAGCAGCAGGATGGCCTGGCGGATTGAGGAAGCGACGGGTTTCACGGGGAATCCTTGTTTGGCGTGCTGCCAGCCGAAGTAGCACGAGCCGGGGCGTGGAGCAACAACCCGGAAAAGGGTGGAGGCCTGTCCGCCCTACGTCCTGCGCAACAGGCAGACGAATTCCTGGTTGCCCTTGGGGCCGGTGATGCTGGAGGGAACAACCCCTTCGGACGTCAGGCCCAGCTCGTCCCGTGCGAAAGCCAGCACCTTGTCCACCGCCTTTTGCCGAAGGGCTTCGTCCCGCACCACGCCCTTGCCCACTTCGCTCCGCTCCAGTTCGAACTGGGGCTTGATGAGGACAACCATGCGGCCCTCCGGCCGGAGCATGGGCAGCAGGGCGGGCAGGACCCGTGTCAGGGAGATGAAGGACAAGTCGGCGGCGATGAGGTCCACTGGCCCGGGCAGCAAATCCGGCGGGGCCAGCCGCAGGTTGATTCCCTCCATGCTCACCACGCGTTCGTCCGCCAGCAGCTTTTCGTGCAGCTGGTCACGCCCCACGTCCACGGCGTAGACCCTGGCCGCTCCGTGCTGCAGCAGGCAGTCGGTGAAGCCGCCGGTGGAAGCCCCGGCGTCCAGGCAGACCAGTCCCGTTACATCCAGGTGAAACGCCTCGATGGCTGTGAGAAGTTTCTCCGCCCCGCGCGAGACATAGGGGCAGGGGGCTTCAATTTCCAGAACCGCGTCGGGGGGGAGCTGCTGGCCGGGCTTATCCACCCGCTCCCGCCGTCCGTCGCCCAGCAGAAAAACGCGCCCGGCCATGATCAGCCGTTTGGCGCGTTCCCTGCTTTCGGCCAGCCCCTGTTCAAAGGCCAGCTGGTCCGCCCGCTTTCTGGCGGCCATGCTACCCCTTGGCCTTGAGCCCCAGTTTGGCCACCACGTTCTCGGCGGCCTGGCGGGCGTAGGCGGCGCGGTCCAAACGCTGCAACTCGGCGGCGTCGATGACGGGCTCGGGGCGGTTGACCAGTTCCGCCTTGGGCTGAATGCCATACTCGGGTGGGAAGGAGTCGTTGAAGTACATTTCCTGGAAGCCGATGAACTTGAGCATGTGGGCGGTGGCGTCCAGCACGGCCAGCTCGTCGGGGTCGATGAGACCCTGCTCGCGGGCGGCCAGCAGCCCGGCCAGACATTCGCCGCCCTGTGTGCAGGAGATGTGGCCGTGGCGGTTGGCCAGAAGCATGCCTTCGATGATGGCCTGCTCCTCCACCTGCACAACCTGGAAGGCCCCCGGTCCGGCGGCCTTTTCCAGCTTGTCCGCGAAGTGGGCCACGCGAGGAAAGGAGACGGGGTCGCCGATCATGGCCGCCTGGGCCACCGAGGCGGAGACGTTCACCGGCTGGTAGATCCGCTCGGGCGGCTCCTGGCGGTAATAGCGGTAGACCGGGTCGGCGTGGTGCGACTGCACCCCGAAAACGCGGGGCAGGCCGGTGAGGATGCCCAGTTCGTACATTTTCAGCAGGCCGGACATGATGGCCGTGATGTTGCCCGCGTTGCCGATGGGCACGAAGATGCATTTGCCGGAGAGGTCCCAGTCGAACCACTGGGCGGTCTCGAAGGCGTAGGATTCCTGGCCAAGGATGCGCCAGGCGTTCTTGGAGTTGAGCAGGGCCACGTCGTAGTTGTCCGCCAAGTGCTCCACAACCTTCATGCAGTCGTCGAACACCCCGGGGACTTCCAGCACCGTGGCCCCTGAGCCCAGCGGCTGGGCCAGCTGCTGCGGTGTGACCTTGCCTTCGGGCAGGATGACAACGGAGGTGATGCCCGAGCCCACGTAGGCGGCGTACAGCGCGGCCGCGGCCGAGGTGTCGCCGGTGGAGGCGCAGACCGCCAGCAGCTCGTCCATCTTCCGCGCCCGCATGAGGTGACCCAGAAAGGAGAAGGCGCAGGCCATGCCCCGGTCCTTGAAGGAGGCGGAGGGGTTCTGGCCGTCGTTCTTGAAGGCCAGCCGCTGGCCGCCCAGCTTGGCGGACAGGGCGGGAGAGGACTCGATGATGGGGGTCTGTCCCTCGCCCAGATAAACGATGTCCCGCTCCTCCATGACCGGGGCCATGAGTTCGTAGAAGCGGAAGATGCCGCGAAGGGCGGGGTTCTTGGTCATGGCCCGGGCGTCGAACAACTCCCGCCAGGCTTTGCCCGGCGTGTCGCGCAAAGCGTCGAACTCCGTGTCCTCCAGCAGAAAGACGCCGGAACATTCTGGGCAGGTGTAGTGCAGTTCGGTGGTGTCGAAACGGCCGCCGCAGCCCAGGCAGACGTATTCCATGCTGCCGCGTCGGGTGGGAAACTGGTCGGGGGGAGCCATGCGAATCCTCGGAAGTTTGGTTGGGGCGGTGAGTGTCCGGTGGCCGGGGTTGTAGCCCGGAGGACGGTCGAGGTCTAGCCGGGCCAGACCGCCGGGACAGACAGCCAGAACATGAACACCCCGATGCCGAACTTGGCCACGATGCCCAGCACGTTGCCGAAGAGCGCGCCCATGGCCGAACGGTGTGCCTCCTTCCAGGGGCGGTTCAGGGTGCGTTCGGCTGCCAGACCGCCCGCGTAGGCCCCCAGGAAGGCACCCGGAATGGCCCCCAGGCCGAAGCCGATGGGCGCGCCCAGCACCGCCCCGATAATGGAGCCGAAGATGGACCACCAGTTGCCCCGCCTGGAGCCGCCGTAACGTTTGACCCCGACGGCCTGGGTCAGGAACTGGATGACTTCGCCCACTGCTGCCAGTCCGCCCAGGAGCAGAAAGAAGCCCCACCCTTGCGACATTTCCGGATGGAACCACTTCCAGACCAGCATGAAGGCCAGCAGGAGCCAGTTGCCCGGCAAGGAGAACGGATGCAGGAGAAGCGTCAAGAAAAGCAGGAAGATGAACAGTCCGGCCCAGAGTTCGGCCATGCTCTTCTCCACAAGGCTTGTCACCCGTCCGGCGACCGGGCGGGCGGAGCGTTGGTTTCGCGGCGGCCCTGTGGGCGGTTAGCGCAGGTCGCGGACGCGCTGCGCCTTGCCTTCCCCGGCCGGCAGATGTCCCCGCTGGACCAGCTCCACGCGGGGGGTGATGAGAATCTCGTCCCGCAGGCGGGAGGCGATGCGTTTCTGCAGCCCGGTCAGGGCGCGCATGTCCTCCACGAAATAGTCGTCGGTGATCTCCACCTTGACGGTGAAGTCCTCCCGCGTTCCCTGCCGGGTCAGCTCGATGAGGTAGTTGCCGCCCACTTCGCTCATGCCCATGAGCACCTGCTCCACCTGCATGGGGTAAATGTTCACGCCCTTGATGATGAGCATGTCGTCGGAGCGGCCGGCGATGCGGTCCAGGCGGCGGTGGACCCGGCCGCAGGCGCATTCGCCAGGCAGAAAGCGGGTCAGGTCGCGGGTGCGGTAGCGGATGAGGGGCATGCCATCACGGGAGAGGGTGGTCATGACCAGCTCTCCGATTTCCCCCTCGGACACGGGTTCCAGGGTCTCCGGGTTGAGGATCTCGGCGATGTAAGCGTCTTCCCAGAGGTGCATGCCGCATTGCTCCTCGCATTCGAAGGCCACGCCGGGGCCGTTCATTTCCGAGAGGCCGTAGGAGTTGTACGCCTTGCAGGCGAAAAGATCTTCGATGCGGCGGCGGATTTCCTCGGTGTGGGGCTCCGCGCCGATAAGGGCGATGCGCAGGGGCAGGGAGGCGGGATCGATGCCTTCGGCCTGGAGGAATTCGGCGAAGTACAGGGCGTAGGAGGGGATGATGTGGGCGCAGGTGACATTGAAGTCGCGCAGCAGCTTGACCTGGCGGCGGGAGTTGCCCGCCCCGGCGGGAATGGTCAGGCAGCCCAGCTTTTCCGCGCCGTAGTGGATGCCCAGGCCGCCGGTGAAGAGGCCGTAGCCGCTCATGTTCTGGAAAATGTCAGAAGGCCGGACTCCGGCCATGTGCAGGCAGCGGGCCATGAGCGAGGCCCAGGTGTCCAGGTCCTTGTGGGTGTAGAGGACCGCCGTGGGCGAGCCCGTGGTGCCGGATGAAGCGTGCAGGCGGACCAGCTCGTCCACTTCCACGGTAAGCATGCCGTAGGGGTAGCACTCGCGCAGGTCCTGCTTGGTGGTCAGGGGCAGACGGGCGATGTCGTTGGGCGAGGAGATGTCGTCCGCCGAGATTCCGGCCTCGTCCAGAACCTTGCCGTAGAAGGGGGAGCGGGCGGCCCGGGCCACGGTTTCGCGCAGTCGCTGTGTCTGGAGGCTACGGATTTCGTCGCGGGAAAGGCCTTCCTCGGCGTGCAAGAACACGGTGGCGGACTCCTGCTTTTTGCTGTGGTCAGCCGCCGGTGGGCATGAATTCCGACGGCTCGGGAATGAGGGACAGGTCGCCGAAGCTGGTGCTCGGCCCGTGGAAATGCAGCTCCAGCTCGCCCACGGGGCCGTTGCGCTGCTTGCCGATGATGATTTCGGCGATGCCCTTTTTTGGCGACTCCTTATTGTACACCTCGTCGCGGTAGATGAACATGATCATGTCCGCGTCCTGCTCAATGGCGCCCGACTCGCGCAGGTCGGAAAGCATGGGCTTGCGGTTGGAGCGCTCCTCCACCTTGCGGTTGAGCTGCGAGAGGGCGATGACCGGGATGTCCAGTTCCTTGGCCAGGGCCTTGAGGTTGCGGGAAATGTCGGAAATCTCCTGCTCGCGGGAGTCGATGCGGCGGGAGGCGCGCATAAGTTGCAGGTAGTCCACGATGACCATCCCCAATCCCTTCTCCTTCTTCATGCGGCGGCAGCGAGCTCGCAGCTCCAGCACGGACAGGGCAGGGGTGTCGTCGATGTAAATGGGCGCGGGGGAGACGATTTCGGCCGCGTCGTACAGCCTGGACCAGTCGTCGTCGCCAAGGTGCCCCCGACGCATGTGGGAGAGGTCCACCCGGCCCTGGATGCAGAGCAGGCGGGAAACGAGCTGTTCCTTGCTCATTTCCAGGGAGAAGAGGAGCGTGGGGACCTCGTCCACGCTGCGGGCGGCGTTGAGGGCCAGATTCAGGGCGAAGGCCGTCTTGCCCATGGACGGGCGGGCGGCGATGATGACCAGGTCTGACTTCTGGAAGCCGGCGGTGTACTCGTTGAGCTTGGTGTAGCCGGTGTCCACGCCGGTGATGAGTTCGGTGCGTTCGGAGCGGGCGGTAAGGTCCTCGAAAACCGAAGTGACGATGTCCCGCGACGAGGCGATGATCTCGGAGGAGCGTTTCTCCGCGATGGAGAAGATGGTCTGTTCGCTCTCGTCGATTAGGGCGTCGATGTCCACCCGCTTCTCGAAGCTCTCCGAGACGATCTTCAGACCGGCCTCGATGAGCTGGCGCTGGGAGGAGGTGTCGCGGACTAGGGCGGCGTAGTGCACCGCGTGGGCCGCGCTGACAATGGAGGAGACCAGTTCGGCCAGGTACGGCTTTCCCCCGGCCTGGTCCAGCGACTCCATGCGCTCCAGTTCGGCCGAGGCCGTGACCAGGTCCATGGCCACGCCCTTGCGGTCAAGCTCCTTGAGCGCGCGGAAGATCAGTCGATGGGCGGGGGAGTAGAAGTCGTCCTCGTTGATGACCTCGAGGACCTGGGAAAAGATGGAGTTTTTATGGAAAACCCCCCCCAGAACCCCTTGCTCGGCTTCGAGGTTATGGGGGGGGACTTTGCGCAGCAGATCGGAGGAGGCCCCGGAGGCCTCCCCCGGCTGGGAACCAAGTCCCTGAAAGGAACCGCTATTCGGGCTGCTCGGTTTCGGGCTCAGAGGACACCTCGGCTTCCTCGCCCTCCACGGGCTCGGGAGTGGCGGGCTCGCGGGCTTCCACCGGGGCTTCTTCCAGGGAGGCGATCTCTTCCTCGAAGGAACCGCCCTCGCGCAGGACCTTGACCGTGACGGTGGGAGAGACCTCGGGGTGCAGCTTGACCGGAACCTCGTATTCGCCCAGGGCGCGGATGGGGGAGTCGAGCTGGATTTTGCGCTTGTCCAGATCGACCCCCTGCTCGGCCAAGGCGTCGCCGATCATGGCGGAGGTGACGGAGCCGTAGAGCTTGTCGTTCTCGCCGACACGCACCCGGATTTCCACCTCGGTCTCGTCGAGCTTTTCGGCTTGGCTCTTGGCCTCCTGACGGATCTGCTCCATCTTGGCCTCGAGCTTCTTGCGCTCCACCTCGAACGCCCTGGTGTTGGCGCGGGTGGCGCGCATGGCCAGTCCCTGGGGTATGAGGTAGTTGCGGGCGTAGCCGTCCTTGACGGTGACGTGGTCGCCCACGCGTCCCAGGGTGTCCACGTCGGCGCGGAGAATGATGTCCATGACGCTCCTCCTAGATGGTCCGCTTGCGCACGTGGGTGGCGTGCACAGTGGTGTAATACAGCAGGGCCATCTGCCGGGAGCGCTTGACTTCGCGGGTCAGCTTGCGCTGGTGCTTGGCGCAGGTGCCGGTGATGCGGCGGGCGATGAGCTTGCCACGATCGGTGATGAAATCGCGCAGCACGTCGGGGCGCTTGTAGTCGAGTTGGATTTCCTTGTCGGCGCAGAACCGGCAGAACTTCTTGCGGGGGGTGAAACGCTTCTTGAACGCCATGGCTAAGCCTCCTGGGGCACGAACGTATCGGCCAGCTTGACGGTCATGAACTTGAGGACGCCATCGGTGATGCGGATGTTGCGTTCCAACTCGGTCACGGTGTCGCCGGCGGCGGCGTATTCCAGCCGGATGTAGTAGCCTCGGGTCTGCTTGCGCACGGCGTAGGCCAGATCGCGCATGCCCCACTCGTCGGCCACCAGCAGGCTGCCGTCCTCGCGGGAAAGGATCCCGGTCAGGTTGTCCAGAATGCCCTTGCGGTCGTCCGAGTTCAGTTCCGGACTGAGCAAGAGAAGGGTTTCGTACTGACGCATGCTCTTCCTCCTTATGGTCTGTACGGCCCGGCGCCGGGGGCGGCGTCGAGCAAGGAATTGAGCCTTTTAGGAGCTTTGCGTTCCCTTGTCAAGCTAGCTCGATTTCCCGTCTTTCCGGTCGGTTGCCTTGTCCTTGGGCCGCGTACCGCAGCCCTTGTCGGAAGGCGCTCAACCGATTCCCATGCGCGGGAAGACGATCCGGTTGAGCACGATCCAGAGTACGACCACGGCCACGAGGCCGATTACGTCCCAGGTCATGTCAGACTCCGTAGTGCTCCCGCACCGCGGCGCAGACTTCCTCGACCCGCTCGTCCGCCAGCCCCGGGTAGAGGGGGAGGGAGAGCAGTTCGTCCACGACCGTCTCGGTGAAGGAGAGGTCCAGGGCGCCTTCGCACGGCGCCCGGTTGAGGGTGAACATGGGCTGGCGGTGGCCGGGCACGGGGTAGTGGACGCCCGTGCCGATCTCCCGCTCGGCCAGGTGGCGCTGCAGGGGCTCCCTCTTGGGAACTCGCACGGCGTAGAGATGGGCCACGTGCCCCTCGTCCACTTTGGGCAGGGTCAGCGGGGTGCCGGCAAGCCCTTCGGCGTAGAGTCCCGCCAGGCGGCGGCGTTCGGCGTTGTCCGCGGCTAGGCGCGGCAGGCGGGTGCGCAGCGCGGCGGCCTGGGTCTCGTCAATGCGGGAGTTGTAGCCCGGCCGGGTGGAGACGTAGCGGGGGTGCTCGCCGTACTGCCGCAACAGGCGCAGCGTCTCCAGCCTGTCGGCGGACTGCGAGCAGATCGCCCCGGCGTCGCCCAGGGCTCCCAGGTTCTTGGTGGGATAGAAGCTGAAACAGGCCGCGTCGCCCGTTTCCCCGGCTCGCAGACCGTCGCGGCTTGCCCCATGGGCCTGGGCGCAATCCTCGATGAGATAGAGCCCCTGCTCCCGGCAGAGGGCGTCCAGGCCGCGCATGTCGGCCATGGAGCCGTAGAGGTGAACGGCCAGCACCGCGCGGGTGCGGTCGCTCGTGGCCGCTTCCACCGTCTTCGGAGTGATTGTCAGGGTCTCGGGATCCACCTCGCAGAAGGCGGGGATGGCTCCCACGGCCAGCACGGCGTGGTAGCAGGGCGGGGCTGTCAGGGCGGGCAGGATGACCTCTTCCCCGGGCGAGACGCCCACGGCCTCCAGGGCCAGGGTCAGGGCGTCGGTGCCCGAGGCGCAGGCCACGGTTCCGGCCAGCCCGGACCAGTCGGCGAACTCGCGCTCAAAGGCCTCGGTCTCGCGGCCGCCCAAAAACCAGCCGGAGTCCAGCACGCGCGCCAGGGCGGCGTTGATTTCCGCCCGCTGGGGGGCGAGTTGCGCGGCCAGGTCGTTGAAGGGGACGGCCATCTACATGCCCAGGATGTTGTAGCCCGAGTCCACGAAGACCACCTCGCCGGTGACGCCGGAGGAGAGGTCGGAGGCCAGGTAGACCGCGGTCTTGCCCACGTCCTCGGTGGTCACGTTGCGCTTCATGGGGGCGCGTTCCTCAATGGTCTTGAGGATGGAGCGGAAGCCGGAGATGCCGCTGGCGGCCAGGGTCTTGATGGGGCCGGCGCTGATGGCGTTGATGCGCACGCCCTTCTCGCCCAGGTCCACCGCCAGGTAGCGCAGGCTGGACTCCAGGGCGGCCTTGGCCACGCCCATGACGTTGTAGTTGGCCACCACCTTGTCGGAGCCGTAGTAGGTCATGGTCAGCACCGAGGAGTCTGCCGCCAGCAGGGGCTCGAAGGTGCGGCACATGGCCACCAGGGAGTAGGCTGAGACGTCCATGGCCAGCTTGAAGCCGTCGCGGGAGGTGTCGATGAAGCGGCCTTGCAGGTCGTCGCGGTTGGCGAAGGCGATGGAGTGGACCAGGATGTCGAACTCGCCCCAATGTTCCTTCACCGAGGCCGCGGCCTGTTCCAGGCTGGCGTCGTCGGTGACGTCGCACTGCAGGGTGAACTCGCCGCCAAGCTCTTCGGAAATGGGGTCGATGCGCTTTTTGATGGCTTCCGAGGCGTAGCTGAAGCCCAGCCGCGCGCCGTTCTCCTTGAACTGCTTGGCGATGCCGTAGGCGATGGAGCGCTCGTTGGCCACGCCGAAGATGAGGGCCTTCTTTCCGTCCAGCAGCATGTCGTTCTCCTAGGTTGCGAGCTTGGAGCCGGTCAGCAGCTCATAGATTTGCATGTAGGTGCGGCTCATGCGGTCGATGAGCTCGGCGGGAAGGGGCGGTCCCGGAGGGGTCTTGTCGAAGCCGATCTCCTCCAGGTAGTCGCGCAGGATCTGCTTGTCGTAGCTCTTCTGCCCCCTGCCGGGCTGGTAGTCGGCCAGATCCCAGAAGCGGGAGGAGTCCGGGGTCAGGGCCTCGTCGATCCACAGCAGTTCGCCCCCGGCCACGCCGAATTCGAACTTGGTGTCGGCGATGATGATGCCGCAGTTGCGGGCGTAGTTGCGGGCCTTCTTGTAAATGTCCAGGGAGAGCTTTTCCACCTCGCCCAGGACATCGCCGCCCATGAGCTTTCCGGCCTCCTCCACGGTGATGTTCTCATCGTGTTCCCCCGCCTCCGCCTTGGTGGAGGGAGTGAAGAGGGGCTCGGGCAGCTCCTGGGATTCCACCAGCCCTTGCGGCAGGTCGTGGCCGGAGACCTTGCCGGTGCGCTGGTAGTCCTTCCAGCCGGAGCCGGTGATGTAGCCGCGAATGATGCACTCCACGGGCAGGGGCTTGGCCTTCTTGACGATGACCGATCGGCCGCGCAGGTCCTCGGCGTAGGGTTGCAGGTAGTCCGGGTATTCCTCCACGTCGCGCAGGCGCACGTGGTTGTGCACCAGGTCGCGGAAGCGGTCCATCCAGAACAGGGTGATCTGGTTGAGCACCGCGCCCTTGTAGGGGATGGGATCGGGCAGGATGACGTCGAAGGCGGAGACCCGGTCCGTGGTCACGATGAGCAGCTCGTCGTCGGGCAGCTCGTAGATGTCGCGGACCTTGCCCCGGGAGACCAGGGGGATGCCGGGAATGTCTGTGCGGCTGACGATGTTCATTGCTTTCCGTCCTTGCTGCGGATTTCCACCGCGCGGGCATGCGCCTCCAGCCCCTCCAGCCGGGCCAGCCGGGCGATGTCCTCGCCGAAGCGCTCCAGATACTCGCGCGGGGTGCGGATGAGGCTGGACTTCTTGAGAAAGGTTTCCACGGATAGGGCCTGGTCGAAGCGCGGGGTGCCCATGGTGGGCAGGATGTGGTTGGGTCCGGCGAAGTAGTCGCCAACCGGCTCCGGCGTATCGTGCCCCAGGAAGATGGCCCCGGCGTGGCGTATGAGGCCAAGCCAGGCGAAGGGGTCGCGCACCGCGATTTCCAGGTGCTCCGGGGCCATGGCGTTGACCACCCGGCAGCCTTGCTCCAGGTCGTCCACCAGCACCACCGCGCCCCAGTCATCCAGGGCTTGCCGGGCGATGTCCGCCCGGGGCAGGGCGTCCCGCTGCCGCAGGAGTTCGGGCATGAGCTGTTCGGCCAGTTCCGGGCTGTCCGTGACCGCCACCGAAGCGGCCAGCGGGTCGTGCTCGGCCTGGGAGAGCATGTCCGCGGCCAGGTGGGCCGGGTCGGCGGAGTCGTCTGCCAGGATGGCGATCTCAGAGGGACCGGCCAGCATGTCGATGCCGATGGTGCCGATGAGCAGCCGCTTGGCCGTGGTGACGAAGATGTTGCCCGGCCCGGTGACCACGTCCACGCGGGGGATGGTCTCGGTGCCGTAGGCCAGGGCGGCCACGGCCCAGGCGGAGCCCAGGGCGTAGACCTCCTCGATGCCCAGCAGGTGCGCGGTGGCCAGGATGTACGGGTTAACTCCGCCGTCCCGCAGGGGCGGGGTGGTCACGGCGATGCCTTCGACCCCCGCCACCTGGGCGGGCACGGCGTTCATGAGCAGGGAGGATACCAGCGGTGTGTCGCCGCCAGCGCCGCCGGGCACGTAGAGCCCGGCGCGGTCCACCGGCCGGACGATCTGCCCCATTATGGAGCCGTCGTCCTCCAGCGACCACCAGGAGTTCTGGGTCTGGCGCTGGTGAAAGGCGCGGATGTTCTCAGCCGCCCGGGCGATGATCTCCATGTCCCCGGCGGGAACCTGTTGGGCGGCCTCGGCCATGCGGACCGGGTCCACGCGGATATGGTCCGGGTCGAAGCCCGGGCAGTCGAAGCGGCGGCAGTAATCCACAAGAGCGGCGTCGCCCTTCTGGCGAACCTCGCTGAGGATATCGCGGACTTTGGTCTCGATGGACTGGTCGGCGGAGGCGGAGCGGCCCGCCAGCCAGGCGGTGAAGTCGGTGATGTCGTCCAGTGTGCGGACCGTGAATTGTCGGCAGGGCATGGTGAAACGTCCTGTTTTGAAAAAAAGCGGGCCGAAGCGAACAGCCCGACCCCGCGCGGCAGGATAGCCAAGGACCGGGGTCTTGTCGAGATGGAAGTGAAAAGGGCCGGAACCCGAAGGTTCCGGCCCTTGTGGCGTCGGTTGGTGGCGAATCAGGCTTCTAGAACTTGTACTTGAAGCCGGTGGTGAAGCGCCAGGCGGTCTCGGTGTCGTCGGCGTAGGTCGGGGCAGCGGCCTGCCAGGTGTCCTCGTCGACGTCCAGGCTGGCGATACCGAAGTTGGCGAACATGGCGAGGGACTCGTACACTTGGTAGGTGTTGTTGAAGTCCAGCTCCCACATGGAGTCCTCGTCGGTCATCACGGCGCCCAAGTACTGGCCGGAGCCCAGGTTATTGATGTTCGCGGCGTTGCGGCCCTTGACGGCGTCCTCATCGGAGGTGCCCTGGGCGTAGAAGACCACGAACTGGTGGGTCAGGTCGGGGATGAACTGGATCTGGTCCAGGTTCAGGCCGACGGCCCACTTGGACAGCCAGGACATGGTGGAGTCGGCGGAACGGCCCATGGGATCGCCCAGGGTGAAGGAGCCGGGCACGTTGAAGCCGTTCTCGTCGTTGACCCACTGCACGCCGAAGTAGCGCTCGTCGCCGTTGTCGGCGTCGTCATCCAGGCCGGAGGCGTAGAAGCCGAACAGGCTGGGCACCATGAAGTCCAGGCCGGTGTACTCAACGGCCAGGTCGGCGATGTAGCCGTTACGGTCGTTCTGGCTCTCGCCGTACTCGGAGGCGGAGTAGTGGAAGTCACCGTAGAAGTTGAAGTCCTCGACAACGTCCACCTTGATGCCGATGCCGGCCCACCAGGCGGAGTTCTGGACGTCGTCCTCGGCGGTGGAGTTGTAGGAGTTCCACAGGCCGTTCAGGCCGGAGTCGTTGCCCACGGTGGCGATGGCGCCGTAGGGGGACAGGCTCACGCCCTCGAAGGTGAGGGGCAGGGCCAGGTAGAACACGTCGGAGGTGTTGTTGTTGTTGTCGGCAACGCGGCCGCCGTTGGCGCCGTTGGAGCCGGGGCGGAACCAGCCACCGGTGGCGGCGACCATGTCGTTGAAGCGGTAGCTCAGCAGGGCGCCGGCCACGTCAGCGTCCAGGCCGGGGTTGCCGAAGTAGCCGGCATCGGGCAGGCCCAGGGGGTAGAAGCCGACCTGGGTCAGCAGCTCGGTGCCGGGCCAGTTCCACTCCACGTAGGCGCGGTCGAGCTCCACGGCGAAGTTGTCACCAACGGTCTTTTCGTCACCGAAGTCATCGCTGCCGGTGGTGAAGCGGGTGAACATGGACACGTTCTCGTTGGCGGTGAAGCGGAAGTCCATGCGGGCGCGCTGGCGGATGCCGACGTGCTCCTCGTCATTGAGGGTGTTGTCGTCGTCCGCAGAGCGGAAATCCTTGTGGTTCCAGTAGTTGAAGCTCATCTCGTAGTCACCGCTCGCGTACACCTGCACCTCGGCGGAGGCCATGGCCACCGAACCGAGGACGAGGGCGGAAGCGAGGGCGAGCAACAGAAGTTTTTTCATTTCCTTCTCTCCCTTTTCTTGCCTTGTTTTGCCATGTGGGGCCACCAAACAAACGCCGCGGGCTTGAGCCCACGGCCATTGCCTACCCGCATCGAAAGGCGTTGACAAGACCTTTGCGTCACTTTTTTTGACGCGGGTGCAATTTTTTTTACCGTGCAAATTTCTTGACCCGGTCCACGAACCCTGGACAGCCCGCGCGGCGGGATTACACTCCCCGTCCCATGGACCCGGCCGACATCCTTCCAGACCTGCCCCAGGACCCCGGCGTCTACCTCATGCACGACGCCTCGGGACGTATCATCTACGTGGGCAAGGCCAAGAACCTGCGCCGCCGCGTGTCGTCCTACTTCGGGCCGCCCGAGCGGCTGACCGCCAAGACCAGGGCCATGGTGTCGCGCATCAACAACATCCGCACCCTGGTCACCTCCACGGAGAAGGAGGCGCTGCTTCTGGAGGACAGCCTCATCAAGAAGCACCGTCCGCGCTATAATATCCTTCTGCGCGATGATAAGCAGTACGTCCTCTTCCGCCTGGACAAGCGGTCCGACTTTCCCCGGCTGTCCATTACCCGCAACGTCAAGAAGGACGGCTCTGTCCATTTCGGTCCCTTCACCTCCGCTGCCCACGCCAAGCGCACCTGGCGGACCATCGGCCGCGTCTTTCCCCTGCGCAAGTGTTCCGACAGGGCCATGCGCAACCGCACGCGCCCCTGCATCTACCATCATATGAACCAGTGCTTGGCTCCGTGCTGCCTGGGCGTCCCGCCAGAGGAGTACCGTCGCGTGGTGGCCGACGTGGAGATGCTGCTGAGCGGCCGCTCCAGCGAGCTGGCCGAGCGGCTGCAACGTGAGATGGAGTCCGCCTCCGATGCGCTGGATTTCGAGCGGGCGGCGCTCATGCGCGACAGGTTGCATTCGGTGGAGGCCACCCTGGAAAAGCAGTCTGTGGTGCTGCCGGACGGCGGCGACCTGGACGTCATGGCCCCGGTGGACCTGGGCGAGGGCGGCGCGGCCCTGGGGCTGCTGTTCGTGCGGCAGGGCAGGCTGCTTGGTGGCAAGGGTGTGCTGCTGCCGGGGGTCGCTTTCGAGGACGCGCGCGAATGCGCGGCCAGCTTCCTTACGCAGTACTACGGGCCTGGCCGTTTCATGCCGCCCTCGATCATCATGCCCTGGCCGCCGGACGACCCAGCGGTGGTGGAGGCGCTGGCCGAGCGGCGCGGCGGCCCGGTCACGGTTCGCCCGGCACGCACCAGCCAGGAGAAGAGCCTGCTGGCCATGGCCCGGCGCAACGCGGCGGAGGAGGCGGCCAAGCGGCCGAGCGTACAGCTCAGCCTGTCCCGCGCCCTGCGGCTGGAAACCGAGCCGGAGCGCATCGAGTGCGTGGACGTCTCCCACCTGGGCGGCACCGGCACCAGGGTGGGCATGGTGGTCTTGGAGGACGGCGAGCCGCGCAAGAACGCCTACCGGATCTACTCCATCGACGACGCCTCCGGCGACGACTACCGCGCCCTGGCCGCCTGGGCGGAGAGGCGGGTGGAATCCGGGGAGCCGTGGCCGGACCTGGTGGTCATCGACGGAGGCAAAGGGCAGCTCGAGGCCGTGGGGCGCGCGTTGCGGGAGAATGGGATGGAATGGGAGCTGGCCGCCATCGCCAAGGGGGAGAGCCGCCGCGCAGGCGAGTTGGAGGACCGGATTTTCCGCCCGGGACGCAAGAATCCCATGCCGCTGAAACCCGGTTCGCCGGAGTTGCTGCTTTTGCAGAGGTTGCGGGACGAGGCGCACCGCTTTGTGCTGGGGCGGCAGCGAAGGAGCCGCTCGGGCGAGGCGCTTTCCAGCGAATTGCTCAGCCTGGACGGGGTGGGGCCCAAGACGGCCCGCATCCTGTGGGAGCATTTCGACAGCCTGGAGGCCATGACGGCCGCCGCGCCGGAGGACCTGGCCGCCCTGCCGGGCATTGGAGCCAAGAAGGCGGAACGGCTGCACAAGGCCCTGCGGGGCCTGCGGGCCTGACAAGCCGCGCTTTACCTCTTGCCGTGGAGGCTGATAATGTGCCATTTCCCGCCGGACACACCTCAAGGAGATCGACCAGCATGAAACGCATTGTGCAGCTCGCCGCGCTGCTGCTCGTATTCGTTGCGGCCAGCCCGGCCCTGGCCCAGCAGGGAAAGACTTTCAGCGTGCTTCCCTTCGAGATCAACGGTCCCGAGAAGTACGCCTACCTGTCCAAGGGCATCCAGAACATGCTCTCCTCGCGCCTGTCCTGGCAGGACAGGCTGCGCTCCATTCCGCCCGAGGAAGTGGCGGAGAACCCCCAGGGCAAGGCCGAAGCGCTGCGCGACATCAAGTCCCTGGGCGTGGACTACCTTGTTTGGGGCAGCGCCAACATCATGGGCGAGAACGTCAGCCTGGACATGATGGTGCAGGACCGAGACGGCAGGCAGTGGCCCAAGAGCGACTCCGTTCCCCTGGCCGACCTCATTCCGCGCATGGAGGAGATGGCCCGGCAGGTGAACGCCGAGGTGTTCGCCAAGCCGTCGGCCCGGGTGGCGGAAAAGAAGAACGCCGAAGGGGAGACCCAGGGCGCGCGCGTGCTCAACCCCGAGCTTGTGCAGAACAAGACCCAGGGCGGCGCGGTGCAGGAGGGCGAGGAATTCACCCTTAACCCCGCCTTCCGCTACCAGAACGTGCCGCAGGGGCAGGGCAAGTGGCGCAGCCAGGGGCTGCCCTTCGCCTCCGTGAACATGCAGGTGCGTGATCTTGACGGCGACGGCCGCACCGAAGTGGTGGTTGTCAATGAGGAACAGCTTATCGTCTTTCGACGGGAGGCGGGCAAGCTGCGCCGGCTGGCCGCGGCCGACCTGCCCAAGCGTTTCACCCTGTTCCGCATGAGCCTGCTGGACACCGACCGCGACGGCCAAGTGGAGATATTCGCCTCCGGCTACACCGGAGGCATCTACATGGTGAACCAGTTCAGCGAGGGCAAGGCCCTGACCTTGATCTACACCTTCGACCAGGGCTCGCTGACCATGCAGAACGACGGCGTCGAACTCTTCATGGCCGCCCAGAAGCTGCCCCCTTCCTACACCTACGTCCTGGTCGGACAGCGCATGGGTGCCGACGCCCTGTTCAGCGAACCGGTGCACGAGGTGATGCGCCGCGACGGGGAATATGTCCTGGGTCCGCGCATAAATCTTCCCAAGAACGCGTCTCCGTTCAACTTCGCCTTCCTGCCCGCGGACGGGAATATCAACAAGATCCTTGGCGACGAGGACCACCTCAGCGTCTACAACAACCAGAATGAACAGTTGGCCAAAACCGGTGAGGAATACGCCAACTCCATCATCGCCTTCGACATGCCCAGGCGCGTGGGCGGATTGGGCGTGGCGCACGGAGGCAGCGGCATGGAGGAGATCACCATGGTCATCCCCACCCGGCTGGTGCTGCACAGCGTCAACCAGCAGGGCAGGCGCGAGTTGCTGGTGGCCCGCAACATCTCCACCGCGGCATCCTTCTTCCAGCGCTACCGCAACTTCCCCTACGGCGAACTGCACTCCCTGTACTGGGACGGTGTGGGGCTGTCCGTGGACTGGAAAACCAGGCGGCAGAACGGCGCCGTGGTGGACTATGACCTGGCCGACATCGACAACGACGGCGACGAGGAATTGTGCCTGGCCGTGAACACGCACACCGGAGCTGCGGGCATCGGCAGCCAGCGCACGGTGGTGCTGGCCTTCGACCTGAACACCGGGAATTTCGCCTCCGGTTCGGGAAACTGAACCGCGCGAATACGCGTTGTCCCGCATGAGAAAAGCCCCGCGCCGGATTCCGGCGCGGGGCTTTTCTCATTTGCGCGCGGGCGCGGGGTTTAGTCGCAGCCGCAGGGCTCTCCGGCGTTCTCCGGCGGGGTAAGTGTAACGCTTTCGCCGGGCTGCATGGGCACCAGTCCACAGCGGGGGGCCAGCCGCTCCAGTTGGCCCTGGAAGCGGTCGGTGTTCTGTTCCAGTATGGGGAAGGTGCCCCAGTGCATGGCCACGGTGCGGCGGCAGCCCAGCAGCCGTGCGGCGTAGGCCGCCTGTTCCGGATCCATGTTGAAGTGGCCGTCTATGGGCAGCAGGGCCAGATGGATGTCGTGGAACTTGCCGAACAGCTCCATGGACGAGAACAGGCCTGTGTCCCCGGCGTGGTAGAGGCAGAAGCCGTCCGGCAGGGTGAGGATGAAGCCCGCGGCCACGCCCGTGGCAGAGGAGTGCATGGCCTGCACCATCTTGGCCTTGAGCCCGGCCGCGTCCACGGTGCCGCCGATGTTCATGCCCAGGCACTGCTCCTGCGGCAGCCCCAGGTCCTTGAGCTTGCCGCAGACGTCGAACATGGCCACGGCCGTGGCCCCGGTGCGCTGGCAAATCTCCAGAGCCTGCCCCATGTGGTCGTCGTGGTCGTGGGTGATGAACACGGCGTCCACGCTCTCGATGCTTTCCGCGCCGGTTCCGGCCGAAGGGTTGCCCTCGAAGAAGGGGTCGATGAGGACGGTCTTGCCGTCAGCGGTGCGCAGTTGGAAATTCGAGTGTCCGTGCCAGGTGAGGGTGTGCGGCATGGTTCGCTCCTTCAGCTTCCCCAGGGTTTGATGAGGTCGTGCTCCACGCCTAGATGGTCCAGCACCCGCGCGGCCATAAAGTCAACCAGGTCGTCAACGGTCTCCGCGCGGCCGTAGAAGGCCGGGGCCGCGGGCATGATGGTCGCCCCGGCGCGGTCCGCTGCCAGCATGTTGGACAGGTGCGTGGCGTGCAGCGGGGTTTCCCGCACCATGAGCACCAGTGGCCGCCGCTCCTTGAGGGTGACGTCGGCTGCGCGGTGGACAAGGTTGCTGCCCAGGCCGGAGGCGATGGCCGCAAGACTGCTCATGGAGCAGGGAACCACCGCCATGCCGTGATGGGACCAGGAGCCGGAAGCGGGCGGCGCCGCGATGTCGTCCTGCCCGTACACGGCCCAGGCGGCCCGCTCCAGGCGGCCCATGCCGCCGTCGGTCTCCAGGGCCAGAACCCGCTGGGCGGCGTCGGAGAGAAGCAGGTGCAGCTGGACGCCGTCGCGGCCGCCCAGGAACTCGGCTAGGCGGATGGCGTAGGGCATGCCGCTGGCCCCGGTGACGGCCAGGAGAATGCGTCTGGTTTCGGGCATGGAGTCTCCTTTGGCCCGGAATGCTAGCCCATTTGGGACGTGGAGGAAAGCGGGCGGCGGAAAACCGTGGTCTCCCATACGCCGTTGGCGAAGCGGGTGTATTCCCAGCCCCGCAGCATGGCGAAGATGGGCGCGTATTTGGGCCACTCGGAGTTGTCCAGGACAAGCAACCCGCCGGGTTTGACCCGCTCGCGGGCGTTGGCGGCGCAGGCCACGCGGGCTCGGCCGTCCACCAGAATCATGTCGAAGGACTCCTCCGGGAACTCCAGCACGGAATCGGCGTAAGCGGCGAATTCCGGCTTGCGGAAGCACAGGTCCTGCTCGTCCCAGGCCGGGGGGCGGGAGTCCGGTTCCGCGTACGGAGTGTTGGGCTCGATGAAGCGCAAGTCCACGTTGTCGATGCCTTCGCGGGCCAGCCAGCGGGTCAGTTTGAGGTTCCACTTGGCCTTGTGCTCCAGGGTGGTCACTCGGTCTACGCGGCGGGCGAAGAAAAGAGTGGAGCGGCCGCCGCCCCACTCGAACACATTGGACCCGGGGGTGAGATGCTCCCGAAGCATGCGTACCGCGCCGGAGTTGAGCCAGGGGTACTCCGGGCGCAGGCGCATGCGCGCCTTGACCGGCATGTGCAGGAATTCGCGCAAAACGGTCTTGATCAGGCGCGTGGAGAGCGGCTCGGCGGAGTCGGGGCGGACGACGGGCAGATACATGGCCGCGGCACCATAGCCGGACCTTCCCCCGCTGGCAACGCTCCACTTGACAACCAATGCCCTGGACCCTACAACCACCTTCCTCGCAAGCGGGCAATTAGCTCAGTTGGATAGAGCGCCAGCCTCCGGAGCTGGAGGCCGCAGGTTCGAATCCTGCATTGCCCACCACGAGATTTTCGCCAAAGGGGCCGCAAGCAACGCTTGCGGCCCTTTTTTTGTGCCGCCGCCCTCTCCTGGCGTGGCGCTCCATCGGAATCCCATCCCGTTCAATGCCTTATGAAGGAACTGTCGCGTAGGCCGGCGAACTTGACAGAGAGCGATTCCTTACGTAAAAACTACACAAATAGAAAGTTAACTACGCAAATGAGTAGTAGCGAGTGAGCCAATCGACGTTAGCCAGAGCCCTGTTCGTCATGGACGAGGTGAGCAAGAGCCCCCAGGGGCTGCGCTTTTCCGAAGTGCAGACCGCGCTTGGCAATCCCAGTCCCACCACGGTGAACAAGATTCTCAAGGAATTGACCGCGGCGGACGCTCTGAACAAGTCCGCCGACGGCCGCTACGTAGTGGGCATGAAGGCCTACTTCTGGGGCAAGGCCGTGACCGCCCGCCAGGGACCCATGCGGACCGTACGCGAGCGCATGGCCGACCTGCACCAGCGGTTCGAGGCCTCGGTGAACCTCTTCACCTGCTCCGGGGATCACATGTTCTGCCTGGAGAGCATCATGTCCCCGCAGTCGCCCACCCTGTGGCCCGCGGGCAAGGGACTGCCGCTACGGCTGCCGGTCATCGGCTCCATATTTTTCTTTACCAGGGAACAGCTGGACGACGACGCGTTCCTGCGATCCGAGCTGGAACGCCATCGCCCCCGGCTGGACCTGGAGGACGTTCGCGCCATGATCAACGACGCCCGCGAGTCCGGCATGCAGCACGACGCCGGGCTTTTCTACCCCGGGGTGTATCGCATGGCCGTGCCGCTCATGGATCAGGGCAGCGTGTCCATGGTCATGGGGCTGGGCGTGCTTGAGGCGCATCAGGAACAAGACGGTGTGATGTCCCGCATCGCCTCCGCCATGCGCGAGGCCAAGGTGCACATCGAACAGGAAATGAATACGTAGAAACGACGGAAAGGAGTTATTGGATGGCTGAACAACGCCCCAACATACTTGTAATCCAGTGCGACCAGATGGCCGCTTCGGCGCTGTCCTGCTACGGCAACCGGGTCAGCAAGACGCCGCACATCGACTCGCTGTCCGAAGACGGCGTGGTATTCACAAGCGCCTACTGCAACAGCCCGCTGTGCGCACCCTCGCGATTCTCCATGATGGCCGGGCAGTACCCCTCCCGCATCGGCGCCTACGACAACGGCGCGGAGTTCCCGGCGGACATCCCCACTTTCGCCCACTACCTGCGCGCCAACGGCTACCGCACCACCCTGTGCGGCAAGATGCACTTCGTGGGCGGCGACCAGATGCACGGTTTCGAGGAGCGGCTGACCACCGACGTCTACCCCGCGGACCATGGCTGGACACCCGACTGGTCCCGGCCGGAGCACCGCTTCGACTGGTGGTACCACAACATGGACAGCGTGGTGGACGCCGGACACAACGAACGCGCCAACCAGATCGACTTTGACGACGAGGTGGGCTTCCAGGCCGAGCGGCACGTCTACGACATCGCCCGCGACAAGGATGACCGGCCCTTCTGCATGACCGTTTCCTTCACCAACCCGCACGATCCGTACATCTGCCCCAAGGAACACTGGGACAGGTACGACCACGACGAGATCGACATGCCTCGCGTCGGACACATTCCCTACGACCAGTGCGACCCGCACAGCCAGCGGCTTCGCCACGCCTACAAGATGGGCGAGGGAGAAATGGACCCCGAGGACATCCGCAACGCCCGCCACGCCTATTATGGCCAGATCAGCTACCTCGACGACAAGATCGGCCGCATCCTCAAGGCGCTGGACGACACCGGCATGCGCGAGAACACGGTCATCATCCTCACGGCCGACCACGGCGACATGCTGGGCGAGCACGGCCTGTGGTTCAAGATGTCCCTGCTGGAGGACTCCGCGCGGGTGCCCTTCGTCATGAACGGCCCCGGCCTGAAGAGCGGCCGGGTGGCCAAGCCGGTTTCCCTGGTGGACCTCATGCCCACCATGATGGACCTGGCCGGAGCCCCGCAGCTCCAGGACCCGTCCGACAACATGGACGGCACCAGCCTGCTGCCCCTGGCCAAGGGCGGGGACGACCCGGACCGCCCGGCGGTGATCACCGAATACCTGGGCGAAGGCGCGGTGTCCCCCATGATCATGATCCGCGACGACCGCTACAAGTACATCCACTGTCCGGTGGACCCGCCGCAGCTCTTTGATCTGCAAGAGGACCCGGAAGAGCTGGACAATCTGGCCTGCAAGGCGGAGTACGCCAGCATGGTGGAAGAGTATCGGGCCAGAGTGCGCGAACACGTGGACCTGGAGGAGCTCGACCGCAGCGTGCACGCCAGCCAGAAGCGCCGCCGCATCGTTTTCGAGGCGCACATGACCGGCAAGCACACCCCCTGGGACTACCATCCGCCCTGCAAGGCGGCCAACCAGTACATGCGCAACCATCTCGACCTCAACGACGTCGAGGCCTGCTCGCGCATTTGCGGGAGATAAGGCCGACTACCCGGCCGTCCCGCTTCGGCGGGGCGGCCGGACCAGCTGAGATCATGCGACCCTTTTCCCTGCTCATAAAACCGGCGGCTGCCGACTGCAACCTGCGCTGCGACTACTGCTTCTACCTGGACAAGGGGAAGCTGTACCCCGGCGCGCGGAAGCACCGCATGTCAAACGAAACGCTGCGGGCGCTTCTTTCCAGCTATCTGGAGACACCGCAACCGGTGCACTCCCTGGTTTGGCAGGGCGGCGAGCCAACCCTCATGGGCGAGGCCTTTTTCCGCAGCGTCACAGAGGAGCAGAAGCGGCTCGCCCCGCGTGGCGCCCGCATCGCCAACAGCCTGCAGACCAACGCCACCCTGGTGAAGGAAGGGCTGGCCGCCCACCTGGGCAAATACAAGTTTCTTGTCGGCTGCAGCATAGACGGCCCCGCCGACCTGCACGACGCCTTCCGCCGGACCACCTCCGGCCGTCCCACCCATGCCAGGGCGGTGCGGGGAGCTCGCACCCTGGTCAAACACGGCGTGCCGGTCAACGCGGTGGCCCTGGTTTCCGCAGCCAACGTGGACTCGCCCCGACGGGTGTACCGCCACCTGCTGGAGCTGGGGTTCGGGCATGTGCAGTTCGTGCCCTGCGTGGAGTTCGACGAGTCCGGAGAGCCCCTGCCCTTCACCATCACCGGGGAACAGTGGGGGGAGTTCCTGCGGGGCGTGTTCGAGGAGTGGCATGGCCGGGGGCACTGGAACGTCTCCGTGCGCAACTTCGAGTCCGTACTGGCCAAAATGGCCGGTGCTTCCGCCGGTGAGTGCCGCCTGTGCGAGCAGTGCGATCAGTACCTGGTGGTGGAATACAACGGCGACATCTACCCCTGCGATTTTTACGTGGACGAAGAACACCGCCTGGGCAACGTGCACGACATGTCCCTGGCCGAGGCCAGGGAGACCCAATTCTACCAGGCTTTCACCACCGCCAAGTCCCGCCTGCCCGAGGGCTGCTCCGACTGCGACCATCTTTCGCTGTGCATGGGGGACTGCCCCAAGTTCAGGACGGGTGCAAGCGGGGCAGCGAGTTGGCTTTGTCCGGGCTGGCGGATGTTTTTTCAGACTACGCGGGAACGGTTCGAGTCTCTGGCTCGAGCCATTGCCGCGCGGCAATCCGGTATGCCGCGCGGTTGACCCCGCTTCGCAAACCCAACCAAGGAGGATTCATGAAACGTGTAACCACATGCCTGACTCTCGTGCTGTCTTTGCTGCTGTTCTGCGCGACCGCCCAGGCGGCTGACCAAATCCGCTTCGGTGTGCCGCCGTGGCCCGGAGTCGAGGTCAAGACCGAAGTGGCCAGCCAGATTCTGAACACCCTTGGCTACGAGACCGAATCCCTGCAGATCGGTCCCCCGGTCATCTACAGCAGCTTCTCCTCCGGCGAGGTGGATGTGTTCCTGGGCGGCTGGGTGCCGCAGCAGAACTCCCTGCTTAATCCACAACTTGAAAGTGGCGCGGCGGAAATCGCCCAGACCAACCTGGACAATGCCCTCATCAGTCTGTGCGTGCCCAAGTACGCGGCCGAGGCGGGCGTGAAAAGCTTCGCCGACCTGGACAAGCACGGCGAGAAGTTCAACCGCCACATCTACAACATCGAGGTGGGGTCGCCCATGCACACCGCCATGGACGAGATCATCGCCAACGACGTGGCCGGGCTGGGCGACTGGCAGCAGACCGGCACCACCACCTCCGCCATGCTCATGGAAGCCAAGAGCCGCATGGACAACAAGGAGTGGGTCGCTTTCGCCTGCTGGCGGCCGCACTGGATGAACGTGAAGATCGACATGGCCTACCTTGAGCCCGTGCCCGGCACGGAAAAGTTCGCCAGCGAGTCCAAAGTGCACACTGTAGTGCGCGGCGGTCTGAAGGACACCCATCCACAGGTCTACCGCTTCCTCAAGAATCTGAAGGTGGACTCCCGGACTCAGAGCCTGTGGATCATGGATTACGGACAGAATGAAATCCCGGCCGACGAGGTGGCCGCCGAATGGATTTCCGCAAACAAGTCCACCGTGGCCAAGTGGCTGGATGGCGTGAAAGCGGCTGACGGCACCCCGGCCATGGAGAAGATCGAGCAGGCTTTCTAACTACCGCCATTCATCAGGGGAAGGTGAATGCCCGTCCTTCCGCCGCGCAGCCGTGCGGCGGAAGGGCGAAGGGGCCGCGGGCTTTGGCTTGCGGCCCCTTTTTTTGCTCGCGGCCCGGTCGGTTGTGCTTGCCGGAGGGCGAAAGGCGGGGTACTTGGTGGATAATCCAAAGGAGTGCGTCATGCCGGAAAAGGTGCTGTTCAAGAGCGAGGAACCGTCCAGCCGTGGAGACGCGGCGAAATTTCTCCGCCAACTGGCGGACAAGGTGGAGTCGGGGCATGTGGTGCTCAAGCAGGCGGGGGAGGAAACCTCCCTGGACCTGCCGGAGAACTTGACCCTGGAAGTGAAGGCGGAACAAGAGATGAAGCCCGGCCGTGCCGGCAAGATGAGCCTGGAAGTGGAAATGGAATGGACGCCGGGCGAGGAGCCCAAGGGCGGCGTGGAATTGGCCTGATACAGATCACTTCACGGTGATCTGCTCGCCTTTCTCCCCGGCGTAGAAAACGATGATTTCCGCCGGTTCGTCGCCGGTGTTTTCGCCGTGGTGCCAGGTATCCACCACCTCCACGATGGGCTGCCCTGCGGTGAGGCGGAGGGTGTCCCCGGCCTCGGTGGTCACGGTCAACTCCCCGCGCAGCAGCACTCCCGCGTTGATGACGGGGTGGGCGTGGCGGGGCAGTTTCGCGCCGGGCGCGATTTCGATGCGCAGGATGGTGATCTGGGGCTGGCCGTCTCCGTAGGCGGGCAGCTCCGCGCCGTTCCAGCTGTGGGTGGTCTTGGCCAGATGCCGGACGGTGATTCCGTTTCCGCTGTCCGCCAGGACGGTCGAGGCGAAGGCCAGGAGCAGCCCGGCGGCCAGACACGCTGCCAGCCGCCGGATATGTCCGGCCACGCGGCTATTCTTCCCAGCCAAAACTGCGCTCCACGGCCATCTTCCAGCGACGGTAGCCCTCGGCGCGTTGCTCCTCGGGCATGTTCGGGGTCCAGCGCTTGTCCTCTTCCCAGTTGTTGTAGAGCTCCTCGCGCTCCGACCAGAACCCGGTGGCGATGCCCGCGCAGTAGGCCGCGCCCAGGCAGGTGGTCTCGGAGACCTTGGGGCGGATGACCGGCACGTCCAGCACGTCAGCCTGGAACTGCATGAGCAGCTCGTTGGCCACCATGCCGCCGTCCACCTTGAGGACCTTGAGTTCCGTGGTGGCGTCCTTGTTCATGGCCTCCACGATGTCCTTGGTCTGGTAGGCGGTGGCCTCCAGCACGGCCCGGGCGATGTGGTTCTTTGTGGTGTAGCGGGTCAGGCCCACCATCACCCCGCGCGCGTCCGGCCGCCAGTAGGGGGCCAGCAGGCCGGAGAAGGCGGGCACTACATAGACCCCGCTGGTGTCCTCCACCTTGGCGGCCAATTCCTCCACCTGGGGCGCGGTCTCGATCATCTCCAGGTTGTCCCGCAGCCACTGCACCAGCGCACCGGCCAGGGCAATGGGCCCTTCCAGACAGTAGGAAGGCTTTCGGCCGCTGAACTGGTAGGCCAGGGTGGTGATGAGGCCGTGGGAGGACATGACCGGCTCGTGCCCAGTGTGCATGAGCAGGAAGCAGCCGGTGCCGTATGTGTTCTTGGCCTCGCCCGGGGTGAAGCAGGTCTGGCCCACCAGGGCGGCCTGCTGGTCGCCAACCGCGCCGCAGACCGGAATGCGCGCCCCCAGGGGGCCGGACTCCGAGGTGGGGCCCCAGGTCCCCTCGTCCGAGGAGGGCACGATGCGGGGCAGGCAGTGGCGCGGCAGGTCCAGCACTTCCAGGATGGAGTCGTCCCAGGAGAGGGTGCGCAGGTTCATGAGCATGGTGCGCGAGGCGTTGGTCACGTCGGTGACGTGCGCTCCCCCTTTGGGTCCTCCGGTGAGCCACCAGATGACCCAGGTTTCCATGGTGCCGAAGAGGGCCTCGCCCCGCTCGGCCGCCTCCCTGGCCTCGGGCACGGTGTCCAGAATCCACTTGAATTTGGGGCCGGAAAAGTAGGTGGAGACGGGCAGGCCGGTGATGTCGCGGAAGCGGTCCTGGCCGCCCTCGGCGATGAGTTCCTTGCAGATGCCGTGGGTGCGGGCGCACTGCCAGACCACGGCGTTGTTGTACGGTTTGCCTGTCTTGCGGTTCCAGACGACCGAAGTCTCCCGCTGGTTGGTGATGCCGATGCCCGCCAACTGCTTGCCGGAGATGCCCGACTTGGTCAGGGCCCCCTTGATGACCTCCTGGGTGTTGGCCCATATCTCCATGGGGTCGTGCTCCACCCAGCCCGGCTTGGGGAAAATCTGCCGGTGTTCCTTCTGGTCCATGCCGGCGATGCGCCCCTTCTTGTCGAAGAGGATGAATCGCGTGCTGGTGGTCCCTTGGTCGATGGCTCCGATGTATTCGGCCATGGGCTCGCCTCCCCCGGTCTTGCCGTCCTGAAAAATCAGCTGGAAAAGGAAGGACCGGCCCTCCGGGGAGGGCCGGTCCGGTACGGTCGCCTGTTACTGTTTCCAGGCCTTGATCATCTCGTCGTAGGGCATGGTCTTGGGTTCTTCCGGACCACGCTCCGGCTTGGGCGAGCCGGGCTGGTTCAGCCAGTACTCGCGGGACTTCTTGGGATTGAGCTCGGGGGAGTACTTGGCCATGCGCAGCTTGCCCATGATGTCGTCCATGGTCTCGGCCAGGTTGTCCATGGCCTGCTGCGGGGTAACTTCGCCGGTGACGGCGGAGGCCACGTTCTTCCACCACTGCTCGGCCAGCAGGGGGTAGTGGGGCACGTTGGGGCCGGAGTCGGTCCACATGTGCTCCACGGGGGACTTGTAGAAGGTGATGATGCCGCCGAAGTCGCCTTCGCGCTCAGCCAGGTAGTCGGAGTGCACGGTGGACTTGCGGATGGGGGTGCGGCCCACCATGAACTTCTTCAGGCAGACGGACTTGGAGGTGCAGAACTGCGCCCACAGCCAGGCGGCGGCGCGCTTGTCGCCGGTGACGGAGTCCTTGAGGATGGTCCAGGAACCGGCGTCCTGGTAGCCGACCTTCATGCCCTCTTCCCAGTAGCGGCCGTGCGGGGTGGGGGCCACGCGCCACAGCGGCTTGCCATTCTCGTCGGTGACGGGGCTTTCGGGATCGGTGAAGGCGGGGTCGGATAGCCAGGTGATGTACTGGAACACGCGCTGGGCCACGTTGCCGCGCGCGGGAGTGGGACCGGCCTCGGACCAGGTCATGGAGGCGGCGTACGGCGGGGCGTACTTTTTCATCCACTCGATGTACTTGGTGGTGGCGTAGACGGCCGCGGGGGAGTTGGCGGCGCCGCCGCGCTCGACCGTGGCGCCGCGGGGAATCTTGTTCTCCACGCGGATGCCCCATTCGTCCACGGGAAGGCCGTTGGGCAGGCCTTTGTCGCCCACGCCGGCGATGGACAGCCAGGCGTCGGTGAAGCGCCAGCCAAGGGAGGGCGACTTCTTGCCGTAGTCCATGTGGCCGTAGACGGTCTGGCCGTCGATGGTCTTGCCGGTAAAGAATTCGGCGATGTCCTCGTAGGCGGCCCAGTTGACGGGGACGCCCAGCTCATAGCCGTACTTTTCCTTGAACTCGGCCTTGAACTCGGGATCGGTGAACCAGTCGTAGCGGAACCAGTAGAGGTTGGCGAACTGCTGGTCGGGCAGCTGCAGCTGGTTGCCGTCGTAGTCCTGGCCGAACTCGGGGTTCAGGAAGTCTTCCAGGTCCAGATAGGGGCTGGTGACGCCCTTGCCCTCGCCCTTCATGTACTCGGTGAGGTTCAGGGCCGAGTCCATGCGCAGGTGGGTGCCGATCATGTCGGCGTCGTTGACGTAGATGTCGTAGAGGGGGCGGCGGGTCTGGATCTGCCGCTGGATGCGGTCGACCACCGCGCCCTCGCCGATGATGTCGTGGGTGACCTTGATGCCGGTGATTTCCTCGAAGGCCTTGGCCAGGACGTCAGCCTCCCACTTGTGGGTGGTGATGCCCTCGGCCACGGATTTAATCTCCATGCCCTTGTAGGGCTCGGCGGCCTTCTTGAACCACTCGAGTTCCTTGCGTTGCTCTTCCTTGCTGATGGCCGAGGGCTGGAATTCATCGATCCATTTGTCGATCGCGTCCTCGGCGAAAACGGTGCCCGGCAGGGCCAGCGCCGCCGCCACAAGAGCGGTCAGCAGCGCCAAGCGCAATGTTCCTCGCATCTCCATCTCCTTACTGAAAGGTTCGTGTATCCCACCTTCAGCCAATCCTTCGGATGCCGCTATCACCTCCTTGTGCGGATACAAATTCTGGAACGGCGACCGTCCCGCTATCCCCGTCGTCCCTGGACAAGAAACCAGACGACGGCGATGGCGGACGGTATGAGCAGCAGGCTGTTGCCCACGATCAAAAGCCAAAGCAAAAAGATCAGGATGGAGGTGATGATGCCGATGAAGAAACGGTCACCCCGCGTGGTTTTGATGGGGTAGAAGCCCTTGCGGGCGATGGAGGGGCTTCTGGCGTCCCACATTCCGAGCGCGGCGATGCAGAGGAGCAGCCCGCCGATGGCCAGGCCGCTCTGCCAGGTCCAGTACATCCATTCGGTCGCGTCGCGGAACCAGTCCATGATCTACACCCTTCCCAGGGCGAAGCCCTTGGCCATGTAGTTGCGCACGAAGTAGACCACCACCGCGCCGGGGATGATGGTCAGGAAACCGGCCGCGGCCAGCAGGCCCCATTTCACGCCTTCCGCGCCGATGCCCACCGTCAGGGTGACGACCACCGGCTTGGCGTTGGTCACGGTCAGCGCCTGGGCCAGGATCAGTTCCACCCAGGAGAAGGTGAAGCAGAAGAAGGCGGTCACGCCGATACCCGGCCCGATGAGGGGCAGGAATATCTTCCTGAAGAAGCGCGGGAAGGAGTAGCCGTCGATGAAGGCTGTCTCGTCGATCTCTCGGGGGATGCCGGACATGAACCCTTCAAGGATCCAGATGGCCAGCGGGATGTTGATCAGGCAGTGGGCCAGAGCCACGGCCCAGACCGTGTCGTAAATGTGCAGGATGTAATAGAGTTCGGTGAAGGGGATCATGAACACCGCGGCAGGGGCCATGCGGTTGGTCAGGAGCCAGAAGAATAGATGGTGGGAGCCCCGGAAGTTCCAGCGGGAGAAGGCGTAGGCCCCAGGGATGGCCGCCACCAGGGTCATGATCACGTTGAGGAAGACGTAGGTCAGGGAGTTGATGAAGCTGTTCCGCCAGACCTCGGAGGTGAAAATCTCCATGTAGTGCTTGAAGGTGATCTCCTTGGGGAAGAAGGTCAGTTCCTTCAAGATCTCATTGTCCGTCTTCAACGAGGTGATGACCATCCAGTAGATGGGGATGAACAGCAGGACGAAGTAGACGATGAGGGCGATGCTGCGCTTTCTCATCCTTCCTCTCCTTTGCCCAGGTGGGTGATTATCTGGAAGAACAGGTAGCAGAAAACAATGACGATGAAGAGGTAGATGATGGACACGGCTCCGGCGTAGCCCAAGTCATAGGACTGCGCCTTGCGGGCCACGTGCAGGGAGAGGAATGTCGTCGAACTCCCCGGACCGCCGCCCGTGAGCAAGAGCGGCTCCGCGTATATCTTGAACGAGTCCATGAAGCGCAGGAGCACCGCCAGGATGAGCACCGGCTTGAGCTTGGGCAGGGTGACGTAACGGAAAGTCTTCCAGGCCGAGGCCCCGTCGATTTCAGCGGCCTGGTAGTAGGCGTCCGGGATGGCCTGCAGTCCGGCGAAGGAGAGCAGGGCGGCCAGCGGAGTCCAGTGCCAGACGTCCAGCAGGAAGATGGTGGCAGGGGCGTCGAAGGCGTCCAGGGCCACGTTGAAGTTGTAGCCGAACATGGCCAGGAGCTCGGGCAGGGGGCCGATGTCCGACTGGGTGAAGAGCCGCCAGATGATGCCCACCACGTTGAAGGGGATGAGCAGCGGGATGCCCAGAAGCACTAGGCAAAGCGCCATTTGCCATCCTTTGCGGGGCAGGGCCAGGGCGATGGCGATGCCCAGGGGGATCTCCACCGCCAGGATGAGGGTGGAAAGCACCAGCTGCCGACCCAGCGCGCCGCGGAAGGCGGGGTCCGCCAGGACCTCGGCGTAGTTCTCCAGCCCAACGAACGTGGGCATGGAGCCAGCGAAAATGTAGTGGATGGAGTAGTTGATGACGGTCATAAGCGGGATGAACGCGCTTATGGAGACCAGGAACAGGGTGGGTATGAGGAAAAACCAGGCTCTGTTCTTCATGAGGCGTCTTCCCGCTTCTGGCTGTTGCTCTGGCGGTTTCTAGGCGATCCTGCGTTCATCGGAGAATACCTTGATGTGCTGCTCGGGGAAGCGCACGGAGACCGTGTCTCCCTCCCGCGAGGTGATGCGCTCCGGCACCCGCGCCTTGAGGCGCAGGTCGTCCCTTTCCATGGTGTAGATGCGGTAGGCCCCGGTGTCCTCGATGATAGTCACATTCCACCGGGTCCAGGCGGGATCGTCCGTCTCCGTGTCGCCTCTCACCTCCACGTATTCCGGCCGCAGACCGATCTGCAGCTTGCCGCCCGCGCCGCGCAGGGTGGACAGCAGTTCGTCGGACGCGGGCAGCTGGAAGGAGCCGAAATCGAGCTTGCCGTCCGCCGGGGTCACGTCCAGGACGTTCATGCCCGGCGAGCCGATGAAGTAGCCGATGAATGGGGAGGCGGGCTCGGAGTGCAACTCGTCCGGCGACCCTTTCTGCACCAGCCGTCCGGCCCGGACGATGGTCACGTCCTGGGCGAAGGTCAGCGCCTCGTGCTGGTCGTGGGTGACGTAGATCATGGTCTTGCCGGTGTCGCGTTGCACCTGCTTGAGCTTGCGGCGCAGATGCCACTTGAGCTTGGGGTCGATGACCGTCAGCGGCTCGTCCAGCAGGATGGCCGAGGTGTCGTCGCGGATGATGCCCCGGCCCAGGGATATCTTCTGCCGTTCGGCTGGGTTGAGCTTGGCCGCGTTGTGCTTGAGGTGCGGGGTGAGGTCCAACAGTTCGGCCACCTCCCGCACCTTGTCGCGCACCAGTCCTTCCGGCTGCTTCTGGTTGCGCAGGGGGAAGGCCAGGTTGTTGAAGACGTTCATGGAACCGTAGACCACGGGAAACTGGAAGACCTGGGCCACCTTGCGCTCTTTTGGCGGCATGGCGGTCATGTCCTGGCCGTCGATGAGCACCTGGCCCTCGGAGGGGGTGAGCAGGCCGGAGATGATGTTCAGCAGGGTGGTCTTGCCGCAGCCCGAGGGGCCCAGCAGGGCGTTGGCCGTGCCGTCCTCCCAGGTGATGGAGAGGTCCTTGACCGCCCATTCCCGCTCGTCCCGTGGAATCTCCGGGTCGGAGTAGGAGTGGGAGACGTTTTTCAGTTCAATGGTGGCCATGGCGCTAGCCCCTTGCCTCGGCGCGAGGGCCGTTGTTCTCGGGTTCGTCCGTCTTCAGCACCAGCTCGCGGGTGGAGGTGTCATAGAGGAAGAGGCGTTTGGGGTCGAGATAGACCTCGATGGACTCGTCGAGGTCGCTGTCCGCGAACTCCTCCACCAACATGACCAGCTGGCTGCTGTAGTGCTCCAGGTGCAGTTCCGTGTCAGAGCCGATGCGTTCGGCCAGCCGCACGGAAACGGACATGGGCACCATGTCCGGGCGCTCGCGGGTCTGCTTGAGGTTGTAGGCGCGCACACCGACGATGTACTCGGAACGGTGCAGCCGGTCGGCGTATTCCGTCACGTCAACGCTGACCTCCTGGGAGAGGTGCAGGATGTGGCGGTCGCCGTGCACGTGCAGCTTGCCCTGCATGAGATTCATGCTGGGGTAGGAGAAGTAGTTGCCCACATCGGCCAGCCTGGGCATGCGGTAGACATCCTCCATCTCGCCCACCTGGAGGATCTCTCCTTCCTGCAGGTAGGCCACGTGGGTGGCCATGGAGAGCACGTCCACCGGGTCCGGAGTGGCGTAAACCACCACGCCGCCCTTCTGGCGGAGGATATTCTTCAGTTCGCCGCGCAGCTCCTCGCGCAATTTGTAGTCGAGGTTGGCCAGGGGTTCGTCCAGGAAGGTGAACTTGGCTTCCTTGGTTAGCGCCCGGGCGATGGCCACCCGCTGTTTCTGGCCGCCGGAAATCTCTTCAGGGAAGTGGTCCAGGACTTGGGAAAGACCCAGCAACTGGGCGTTTTCCCGCACCTTGCGGTCGATCTCGCCTTTGGAGAGCTTCTTGCCGCCCAGCCGGAGCGGCGAAGCGATGTTCTCGTAGACGCTCATGGAGGGGTAGTTGATGAACTGCTGGTAGACCATGGCCACCGGCAGCTTCTGCACGGCCTCCTTGGTCACGTCCTTGCCGTCGAAAAAGACGCGCCCCCTGTCCGGCATGTCGATGCCGCACATGATGCGCAGCAGCGTGGTCTTGCCGGCGTCGGAGGGACCGAGAATGGTCATGAACGCCCCGTCCTCGACCTCCAGGGAGACTTCCTTCAAGGCCGCTTCGCCTTGGAACGTCTTTGTTACCGAATCAACGACTATTCCCATTCGCCTCCACCCTTGCTGTCTGCTGGTCCCGATGGGTAAAACGGGTCGGAAAGCGCCTCATCCCGACCGTGTCAAAGCCTCCACGGCGCGCAGCGCTGTGGCCAGGGCCAAACCGCTGCCGCACTTTTCCCTCACCCAGTCCTGTCCCGCCAGGATGGCCCCGGCGGCGTACAGTCCTTGCGTCGGCCGTCCCGATTCGTCCAGGGGCCGGAAATCGTCGTCCACGTCCAGCCCCGCCCGGTTCACCGGGTGCCCCCCGGCATCGAGAAAGTCTTGGCCGTGCCATTTTTCGCGGCCCCCGGGCTGGCGCACCGGCAGGCCGAACAGCGGCTCCACAAGCCTGTCACGTTTCGCCCGCAGTCCGCCGCCCAGGCAGCGGCCTCCGGCCAGCAGCACGTTGCGCGCCCGTACAGTCTCGCTTGCCCGGCCATACAGGCCCAGGTCAAGCTCGAAGTCGCTGTCGTTGCGCCGGACGGCCAGGACGTTGGCATCGGTGTGGATGCGCACGCCGCGCCCGCGCAGTTCCTCGGAAAAGCGCTCCCACATGCGCAAACCGGGGATTCCGGGGGGCATGGTGGGGATTTCGAATACCCGTACGCCGAGTCCCTCCTCCAGGCGGCGGTGGATTTCCCTGGTGCGGTAGAGCCCGAGCACTGCGGGCAGGCCCACGTACTCGGCGTGTTCGACGAGCGGGCGCAGCGCCTCCACCAGCCGGTCGCGGGTCTCGGGCGTCTCCAGGGTCTGGGAAAGCTGTTCGCAGTAGTGGTCCGGTGAATCCTCGAATCCGGGGAAGTCGATGACCTCCACGCGCAGGCCGGGCCACTTCTCGCCCTGGACCTCGGCGATCTGGCGCGGGCTGAACCCCTTCAGCCCCTTGAATCCCACGATCAGGCAAGGAGCCTTGGCCGCCAGCGCGTCGGCGTTGCCGCGCATGGTCGCGGGGACGCATGCGGTTCGCTTGACTGTGCCCAGGGGGGAGAGGATGGATTTGTTGGCCTCATGCAGCCCGGAGTAGGCCAGGCCCGATTCAGCGGAAAAATTCAAAAACTCCTCGAAGGAGCGGCCGGCGGCTTCCGCACCGGCCCGGGTCAGGGGGTGGCCGGGAAGGTCGGCGGAAAGAGCCTTCAGCGCCTGCATCGGGTCGTCCCAGGCACGGCTCTCGGCCACGGGGTGCACGGAGAGAAAGTCAAGGCAGCCGGAGGAGTAGGCCATGGCTCCGCTGGTGCCGGTCATGGCCGTGTCCAGGCCCCGGCCGGAAGCGAAGGCGGCCCCGGCCGCTCCGGCCATGCCCGCGCCGATGACGAACAGGTCGTGAATCCGCTCGGCCACCTAGTCCTCCAGGTCCAGGTTCAGCAGGCCGCAGTACAGGGCTTCCTGCAACTCGTTCTGCACCAGGGGCATGTCCCAGAGGATGGGACGTTGCCCGCGCCATCGCTCGGCCAGGAAGTCCCTGATGTTTTCCACGCCCTGCCTCTCTCGCAGAACGCCCCGGTCATAGAGGTGAGCCGTGGTGCGCAGGGCGCAGAAACTGCCCTGGCAGGACCCCTTACCCAGGCGGCTGCGGCGGGAGATGGCTTTCAGTCCCACGCGGGGATCTTCGGCCATGTCGTCCAGTATGGCGTCCACCGCCTTCTTGGGGATCATCTCGCACTCGCACAGCACCACGTCCTTGGGGTCGACCGAAGTGATCTCCTCGAGGGCCAGGCCTCCCGGTTCGGTCCATCGCCAGGTTTCGCAGCAGGGGTAGGGCTCCTCGCGGGTGCGGCAGGGTGCGTTCACGCCCAGCTTGGCGCAGACCGAGTCGGCCGTCTTTTCGGCCATGAGGCGGAAGGTGGTCAGCTTGCCGCCGGTGATGGTCAGGAAGTTGTCCAGGCCGTCCTCGGCGTGGTCCATGAGGGAGAATCCCCGGCTCACCTCCCGGTCGCCGCCGTCCTTGCCCCTGGGCTGCACCAGCGGGCGAACACCGGCGTAGGCGCGGATGTAGCGGGTCCGCTCCAGTTTGGGGACCATCCGCGATTCTTGTTCGATGATGTCGTCCACCTCCCGCACGGTGGGCAGGATGTTGTCGGGCGAATCCAGGCGGATGGAGGTGGTTCCGAGAATGGAGACGGTGCCGCCGGGCACCAGGATGTCGGAGTCGCTTGGCGGCCGGAGGCGGTTGATGACCCGGTGGGAGACGCGGTTGTGGCTGACCACCAGGGTGCCTTTGGAATAAAGCAAGGGCACGTCCAGACCGGCCAGCCCGGCCACTTGTCCGGCCCAGGCCCCGGTGGCGTTGACGAAGATTTCCGCCTCGGCCTCGAAGCGTTTCCCGGTGCGGGTGTCCTCCAGGGTGGCGGAGCGGATGCGGCCGCTGTCGCGGGTGAAGGCCACCACCTTGGTGCGCCGAAGAAATTTCGCCCCGTGCTCCCTGGCGTGGGAGACGTTTTCCAAAGCCAGGCGGAAGGGGTCGATGGAGGCGTCCTCCACCTCGTAGGCGGCGATGGTTTCGGTGGAGAGATGGGGCTCCCTCTCCCTGGCTTCATCAGGGGAAATCTCGCGGCAGGGAACGCCGCTGGCTTCGCAGTGGCCGGGAAAATCGGCGATGTAGGATTCGTCGTCGCCCTTGACGGCCACGAACAGTCCGCCCGTGTCCTCGATGATGTCCGGGGCAAGCTGTTTGAGAAGGGCCGCTTCCTGGCGGCATTCGCGGGCTGATTCGGGATCGTTGGAGACGTATCGGGCCCCGGAATGGAGCAGGCCGTGGTTGGCCCCGGAGGTTCCGGCGTTGAGGTCGCGGCTTTCCACCAGGCAGCAATCCACGCCGCGAAGGGCGAGGTCCCGGAGTAGGCCGGTTCCAGTGGCCCCCCCGCCGAAGATCAGAACGCGTGTTTGCATCCGGCCCGCCTCGCTTTCCCCACCGTCTGCCAAGGTTGGGTTTCGATCTTCACCGGACTGTAACAGAATGGAATCTGCTTGCAAGTGAATATTTTCGGTATCGCCAGGATGGCGTGGGTAAATTTTCGTTTGCGAAAATCGCCGCCCGGACGTACATGAAAATGACACGGTTTCGTGAAGCAACGAGCCGGAATGGGCAGAACGTTCTTCGGGCCCGAGGACGACACGGGCCTGGGGTCCGGAAGCCGGGCCAAGAAAGGAGGGAACCATTTCCACACGCGTCATCCCCTTCGGCGACCGCTGGCTGACCAGGGAGGAACTGGCGGGCCTGACTCCGCGGAGGCGGGACATTCTCTCCGCCGTGCACGAGCACGGCTATGTCTCCACGGAGAGCCTCGCCGAACGGTTCGACGTGACCGCCCAGACCATCCGCCGCGACATCAATCTGCTCTGCGAAAAGGGGCTGTTGGTGCGCTACCACGGCGGCGCCGGCATCAACACCAGCGTGGCCAACCTGACGTATTCCACCCGCAAGGACCTGCACCGGGAGGAAAAGCGGAGCATCGCGGCCATGGTCGCCGCCAGACTGCCCAACCACGCTTCGCTCTTCCTGGACATCGGCACCACCTCCGAGGAGATCGCCCGGGCTCTCCAGGGCCACCAGGGCCTGCGCGTCATAACTAACAATCTCAACGTGGCCGTCATCCTCTCGGAGAACGAGACGTTCGAGGTCACGGTCTGCGGCGGCCGGGTGCGTTCACGCGACAACGGTCTGGTGGGCGAGGGCGCGCTGGAGTTTCTGGAGCAGTTCAAGGTCGACTTCTGCGTCCTCACCCTCTCCGGCATCGACGCCGAGGGGCAGCTGCTCGACTACGACTACTCCGAGGTCAAGGCCATGCGCGTCATGATGCGCAACGCGCGGTCAACATACTTGGCGGCGGATCATAGCAAATTTACCCGCACCCCCCTCATCAGCATCGCCCACATCGGCGAGGTGGACATCTTTTTTACTGACCGCCGGCCTTCCGATTCCCTGTGCCGCATTTTGCGGGAGAAGGGGGTGGAGCTGGTGCTGCCGGGTGAGGGGAAGGCCGAAGATGACATGTGACGACCGGACTCCGGGAAAGAAGCCCGGCGAGTTCCAACACGAGCCTGCGAGGCGAGAATCATGAGTGAAAAGTGCCGACTTCCGCGCGAGGCCAGGGAAGTGTCCTTCATGCACATCGTGGAGGAAATCCTTCCCGAGGGGGGGCATCTGGACATGTGCCTGACCTGCGGTCTCTGCACCGCGGGCTGCCCGGCCACGGGCCTGGAGGGCATGGATCCCCGCAAGTTCCTGCGCATGGCCGCGCTGGGCATGGACAAGGAGGTCACCTCCACGCCGTGGATCTGGATGTGCACCCTGTGCCGCCGCTGCTCCCACGTCTGCCCCATGTCCATCGACATTCCCCAACTGGTCTTCCACGCCCGCGAGGCCTGGCCGCGCGAAGAGCGCCCGTCCGGCATCGTCAATTCCTGCGACGTGGCCCTGCGCACGCCCACGGCCAGCGCCATGGGAATCTCCGAGGAGGATTTCGAGTTCGTCGTGGGCGACGTGCTGGAGGAAATCCGCGAGACCCAGGAGTGCTGCCGCGAGATCGTTGCGCCGGTGAACAAGCAGGGGGCCACCTTCTATCTCAACCAGAACTCGCGCGAGCCGGTTACCGAACCGGACGAGATGGTGCCCCTGTGGAAGATCCTCAACTACGTGGGCGCGGACTGGACCTATGGCACGGCCGGGTGGGCCGCGGAGAACTACTGCATGTTCGCCGCGGACACGGGTGCCTGGAAGAAGATCGTGGAGACCAAGGTCAAGGCGGTGGAGGGCCTGCGAGCCGACGTCTGGCTCAACACCGAGTGAGGGCACGAATTCTACGCGGTCCGGGCCGGGCTGCGAAAATTCGGCATCAAGCCCAGCTTTTCCCTGGAGAGCATCATTCCCTGGTACGCCCGCTGGATTCGGGAGGGCAAGCTGCCGGTCAATCCCGACTGGAACAAGGATCTGGGCGTGAAGTTCACCGTCCAGGATCCCTGTCAGCTTGTGCGCAAGTCCCTGGGCGACCCCGTGGCCGAGGACCTGCGCTTCATCACCAAGGCGGTGGTGGGCGAGGAGAACTTCGTGGAAATGTATCCCAACAAGTCCAACAACTACTGCTGCGGCGGTGGCGGCGGGGCGTTGCAGGCGGGGTTCCACAACCACCGCCGGGCCTACGGCAAGCTCAAGTTCGACCAGATTCAGGCCACCGGGGCGGATTACGTCATCACCCCGTGCCACAACTGCCACTCCCAGATTCACGACTTGGCCGGGTACCACGGCGCGGGCTACCACACGGTCCACCTCTGGACCCTCATCTGCCTGTCGCTGGGGATTCTGGGCGAGAACGAGCGGGCCTACCTGGGTCCCGATCTGGCGGAAGTGGGGCTGTAGTCCCGCGCATCGGCGGTATACGACTTCATCCCCGCCCGGCTTAGTCGAACGGCCGGGCCGGGCGGGGGATATCCACCTCGTCCCCGTCCCTGGCCGCCTGCGCGCCGGGGAAAACAGCGCCAGCCTCGCGGGCGAAATCGTCCGTGTCGTTGTGGCGCGGTGAGAAGTGGGTCAGCAGCAGCGCGCCCGCTCCCGCCTCCGCGGCCAACTCGCCCGCCTGGACGGCGGTCATGTGGGCATACTGCTGGGCCAGGTCGGCGTGCTCGTGCAGGTACGTGGCTTCGCAGAGCAGCAGGCTCGAGTTTTCGGCCAGTTTCAGGGCCACTTCACATTTCCGCGTGTCCGTTACGTAGGCGAAGGACTGGCCCGGGCGGCGGACGCCCACATCCCCCAGCACCACCTCCCGACCGTGGACCTCGACTTTGCCTTCCTCTTTCAACCGTCTGGCCAGCGGTCCTGACACGCCGAATTCAGCGAGCCTCTCCGGCAGCAGGTTCACCTTGTCCGGCTCCTGGAGCCTGTAGCCGTAGCAGGTGACTCCGTGGTCCAGGGCGGCGGCCCGCAGCGTGGCGAAGCCGAGGTCCATATCGGCTTGGTCGCCGCGCACCGATCGCCGAACAAGCTCGACATCTGCGTGGTGGAGGGTGCAATCGAGCAGGTTGGCCAGAACATGCTCTTGTTCTCCCGGGTAGACGATTTCCACCCGCTTGCCCGGCATTTCCAGGGCGATGCGCTGTAACACGCCGGGAAGGCCCAGGCAGTGGTCGCCGTGGAAGTGTGAGAGCAGGATGTGGCTCACGCGGGAGGCGGAGACCCGGAAGAGGCCCATCTGCCGCTGGGTGCCCTCGCCTGGATCCAGCAGCAGCCCTGCCTCGTCCCAGGCCAGGAAGTGGCCAGAGTGATTGCGGTCGCGGGTGGGCACCCTGGACGATGTGCCCAGGACCCGGAGGCGGCGTTCGCTCATGCCGTCTTTGTATGGAAGGGCCCGCCCGGCGGCAAGCCCTGGTTATTTGGTGTGCTTTTCCGCAGAGACGGTGTTGCCCGAATCCTCTGCCTTGCCCGCCTCGAAGTCCGAGATGTTTTGCAGCGTGATGCGGCTGATGGACTCCATGGCCTCCTCGGTGAAGAAGGCTTGGTGCCCGGTGACAATGACGTTGGGCATGATGAGCAACCGGGTCAGGAGATCGTCGTCGATGACCTTGCCGGACAGGTCCTGGTAGAAGATATCCGACTCCTCCTCGTAGACGTCGATGGCCATGCCCCCCAGGCTTCCCGATTTGAGGGCCTCGATGGCGGCCTCGGTGTCCACCAGCTTGCCCCGACTGGTGTTGACCAGCATGGCTCCGCGCTTCATGCCCGAGAGGGCCTTCTCGTCGACGAGGTGATGCGTCTTGGGAGTGAGGGGAAGGTGCAGGGAGACGATATCCGAGCGGGACAAGAGGTCCTTGAGGGGCACGTACCCCACTCCCATATCCTTCACGTCGTCCCGCTCCGAACGGGAATGGGCCAGTACGGAACAACCGAAACCCCGCATGATGCGGCACATGACCGTGCCTATCTTGCCCGTGCCGATGACGCCCACGGTCTTGCCGTGCAGGTCGAAGCCAAGCAGCCCCTCCAGGGAGAAATTCTTTTCCCGCACCCGGTTGAAGGAGCGGTGGATTTTGCGGTCCAGGGCCAGGACCAGACCCACTGTGTGCTCGGCCACGGCGTGGGGGGAGTAGTCCGGCACCCGCATCACCGTCATGCCCAGTTCTCCGGCCTTGGTCAGGTCCACGTTGTTGAACCCGGCACACCGCAGGGCCACCAGCCGGGTGCCGCCGCCGTGAAGGGTCTGCAGGATGTCCGCGTCCAGGCGGTCGTTCACAAAGCAGCAAACCCCTTCGTATCCCTCGGCCAGACGGGCCGTTTCCGGCAGCAGCCGGGGTTCGAAATAATCGAGTTGGTGGTCGAACTCCTGGTTGGCCTGGTCAAAGAAATCGCGATCGTGGCTCTTGGTGCTGAAAAAGGCGATGCGCATTGTTTCCGTCCGTTTCGCTTGGCTGAAGTCCGACCGGGGCGGGCGGTTCCCGCAAGGTATTACTTGTATTCCGGACGGTCGGCGATCCCAAGGTGAGAAAGAGGCCAGTTTCCGGGGAGGTGGCGAGACGGGCCCGTGGGCCTGACGAACGTTTCCGGCGTTTGCCCACTCCAATTCGGACTTCTGCGGGAGGGTGTTGTTGAATGGGCAATCAAACAAGTCGGAATGCCCGCAAGCCTTGTTTGAGTGCACAATCACGCCCAAGTAAGTATGATATTTAATTCATTGATTGCAAATGAATGCCTTGTGAATCTTTTTCCACAGTTTTGCCCGCGCCACATGTTACACGAATAATAATTTAGTGTTACTCCGGCCGATTTGGCTTGTCACACGCACCACTGAAATGTATAGAGGGTCAGCTTTGAGCACGATGGGGATACATGCGGTTGAAAGATATGCAGAATCGGAAGGCGCACGGCGCCACTGCCAGACCGTGACGGGATGATCGGGTCGCGAGGCTATACGCCTTGCGGCCCTTTTTTTTGTTCTCTTCTCCGGGGGGATTGGAACCGGGCAAGGGAACGTGGCGGATAGGGAAGCAACCCGCAAAGGAGGAAACCATGGCGAAAGTGGGTGTGTACGTCTGTCATTGCGGCTCGAACATCGCCGGTGTGATCGATGTCGAGGCCGTACGGGCGTTCGCCGAGACGCTGCCTGACGTGGTCGTTTCACGAAAAGACCTCTTCATGTGCTCGGACTCGGGACAGGAACTCATCAAGCAGGACATCAAGGACGGCGTGGTGGACCGCGTCGTGGTCGCGGCCTGCACGCCGCGCACGCACGAGCCCATTTTCCGGGGCGTCTGTGAGTCCGCAGGCCTGAACAAGTATCTCTTTGAGATGGCCAACATCCGCGACCAGTCCAGCTGGGTCCATCCGCAGGACCCCTCCGGGGCCACGGAGAAGGCCAAGATGGTCGTGTCCTCGGCCGTGGGCAAGGCAGCCCGGCTCAAGCCCCTCGAGGACAAGTTCGTGGACGTCACCCAGAAGGCCATGGTGGTCGGCGGCGGCGTGGGCGGCATCTTCTCCGCCCTGGAGCTGGCCAACATGGGCTACAAGACCTACCTCGTGGAGAAGGACCCCAGCATCGGCGGCGTGATGGCCCAGCTGGACAAGACCTTCCCCACCAACGACTGCTCCGCCTGCATCCTGACCCCGGTCATGGTCGAGGCGGGAAGCCACCCCAACATCGAGCTCATGACCTACTCCGAGATCGATGACGTGGAGGGCTTCATCGGCAACTACAACGTCAAGGTCCGCCGCAAGCAGACCTACATCGACTGGAAGAAGTGCACCGGCTGCGGCGCCTGCGTGGACGTCTGCCCGGGCAAGGCCCCGGACAAGTTTGACGCCGGGCTCTCCAAGCGGTCCGCCGCCTACATCCACTTCCCCCAGGCCGTGCCCAAGAAGGCCGTGGTGGACATGGACTCCTGCCTCAACTGCGCCGGGCGCAAAATCGGCAGCGAGCCCAAAACCTCCAAAAAGACCGGCGAGCCCATGTACGCCCCGTGCGAGAAGGCCTGCCCCGCAGATGCCGTTGACCGCTCCATCAACTACAATCCCGAAGGGGAGATCGTTGAGGTGGACGTGGGCACCATCGTCGTGGCCACCGGCTACAAGGTCATGGAGAAAGACTGCTTCAAGGAGCTGGCTCCCCAGCACTCCAACGTCATGACCGCCCTGCAGTTGGAGCGGCTCATCTCCGCCACCGGCCCTACCGGAGGCAAGCTGCTCAAGCCCTCCAACAACGAAAAGCCCAAGACCATCAACTTCGTCTCCTGCGTTGGCTCCCGCGACGTCAATCACCACACCTACTGCTCGCGGGTGTGCTGCATGTACATGATAAAACAGGCCCGGCTCCTCAAGGAGAAGTACCCGGACCTCGACATCTACATGCACTTTATCGACGTGCGCACCGCTGGCAAGGACTACGACGAGTACTACACCGGCGCGCGGCGCATGGGCATCAACTTCCTCAAGGGCAAGGTCGGCTCCATCCAGACCCTCGACGACGACAAGATGCGCGTGGTGGCCTACGACATGGAGCACGGCGAGAACGTCGAGATCGAATCCGACATGGTCATCCTGGCCACGGCCATCGAGCAGACCGAGAGCGCCAAGGGCTTGGCCCAGAAGCTCGGCCTGCAGTTCGACGGTTCCGGCTTCTTCAAGGAAATGCACCCCAAGCTCGGACCGGTGGAGACCGCCACCCAGGGCATCTACCTGGCCGGCTGCTGCCAGGGCCCCAAGGACATCCCGGACACCGTTTCCCAGGCCAAGGGCGCTGCCGCCGCGGCCGCCGTTCCGCTGGCCCAGGGCAAGGTCAAGATCGAGCCGATCATCTCCGAGGTGCACGCCGAGAAGTGCTCCGGCTGCGGCATCTGCGTGCCGTTGTGCCCGTACTCGGCCATCTCCATGAAGACCTTCGCCGACAGGCCCCGCGCCGAGATCGACATCACCCAGTGCAAGGGGTGCGGCGTGTGCACGGCCACCTGTCCCAGCGCTGCCATCGTGCTGCACGGCTACGAGGAAGAACAGATCATGGCCCAGATCGCGGCCCTGACCAGCTAGGAGGAACGAGATGGCGATTCAGCTGTCCAAGGATAAAATCGACGAGGCCATCAACACCATCATCGAATACGGTGGCGACGGCATCCAGCGCTGCGTGCAGTGCGGTGCCTGCTCCTCGGTCTGCCCCGGCGTGCAGGCCGGTTTCCCCGTGCTCTGCCGCCTGCTGATCAAGAAGCTGCAGGACGGGCTGCTGGAGGACATCATCGAGGAGCAGTCCTCTTGGGGGTGCCAGAACTGCAACCGCTGCACCGAGGTCTGCCCGCAGGGCGTGCGGCCGCAGGAAGTGGTCATCGCCTTCCGCCGCTACCAGGCCAATGAACTGGCCTTCTCCACCTCCACCGTTTCCGCGCAGATGCAGCTGCACGACATCGGCCACGCCGTCTTCACCGAGGCAGGCGAGCTGCGTGAGGGCGTGGGACTTCCCGGCAAGGCGCCCACCTCGGCGTACAACGAGAAGGCCCAAGAGGAGATTCAGGCCATCCTGGACAACAGCCCCATGGCCGAGCTGGGGCTCTTCTAAAAGGAGCGGACAATGGAAAACTACGGACTCTTCCTGGGGTGCAACATCCCCTTCAAGGCTCCTGACATAGAGCAGTCCTTCCGCAAGGCCCTGCCCGCCCTGGGCATCGGCCTGGAAGACCTGGAGGGTGCCTCCTGCTGCCCCGCCTGGGGTACCGCGCCCTCCTTCGACAAGCCCACCTGGTGCGCCGTCTCGGGCCGCAACATCACCCTGGCCGAGGACAGGGGCATCGACTTGGTGACTGGCTGCAACTCCTGCTACGGCATCCTCTCGGAAGCCAAGCACTTCATGGACGCCCACCCCGAGCTGAAGAAGAAGGCCAACGAACTGCTGGCCCACGCCGGGCGGGAGTACAAAGGCACCTCGGAGATCTACCACGTCTCCCAGGTGCTGCATGAAATGGTGGGGCCCGAGAAGATCAAGCAGAACATCAAGTACGACCTGGAAGGCCTGAAGGTCGCGGTGCAGCCCGGCTGCCACCAGCTCTGGCCCTCCGATGCCTACAAGATCAAAGAGGACAACCCCTACGAGCCCACCCAGCTCCGCGAGCTGGCCGAGGCCCTGGGCGCCAGCGCGCCGCACTACTCGCGTCTGTCCTCCTGCTGCGGCATGGGCGGCATGCGCACCGCGGACGTGGAGAAGTCCCTGGGGCTGTTCGCCGAGAAGATGCGTTCCATCATCGAGGAGCTGGATCCGGACATCATCGTCACCACCTGTTCCTCCTGCTTCCTGCAGTTCGATATGTCCCAGCCCATCCTCCAGGAGCGCGGGCTGATCCCCAAGTCCGTGCCGGTGTTCTACTACACCCAGCTCCTGGCCCTGGCCATGGGCTTCGACCCCAAGGAAGTGGCGGCCATTTCCAAGACGCCGCGCGAGGACATCATCAAGGAGATCCAGAGCGAGAAGCGCCTGGTGAAGGAGGTCGCCTAGCCATGCCGTGGACTCCCAACATCGTCGGATTCGCTTGCCAGTGGTGCACCTACGCCGGGGCGGACCTGGCCGGGAACCTGCGCTGCAAGTATCCCCCGACCATCAAGCTCATCAAGGTTCCCTGCTCCGGCACCGTGGAGCCCGAGTTCATCCTGGAAGCCCTGCGCCGCGGCGCGGACGGCGTCCTGGTGGGCGGCTGCCACTTCGGCGACTGCCACTACAAGGAAGGCAACTACAAGACCTCGCGCCGCATGATGCTGCTCAAGAAGCTCATCGAGGACGAGGGCTTCGATTCCCGCCGTTTCCGGCTGGAGTGGATCTCCGGCGCAGAGGGCATGAAGTTCGCCGAGGTGGTCACGGAATTCACCGACCAGCTCACCGAACTCGGCCCCAACCCGGTCAAGGAAGCCGTCAAGGCCTAGTGCCCGGCGTGAAGACACCACAAGGAGATACCAATGGCTGACAAAGTGAAGGTTGGCATCCTGTTGGCCGGTGGCTGCGCGGGCTGCGAGATGGCCCTGGTGGACCTCTCCGAGCGCTTGGTGGACGCCCTCGACGCCCTCGAGATCGTCTTCTGGGCCCCCACCGCCGCCGACGTGAAATACAAGGACCTCGAAGCCATGCCCGACGACTTCATCGATGTCGGGTTCGTGGACGGCATGGTCCGCAACTCCGAGAACAAGCACACCGTCGAGGTGCTGCGCAAGAAGTCCAAGGTGCTGATCGGCTACGGCGCCTGCGCCGGGCTGGGCGGCATCGCCGCCATGGGCGACCTCCACACCCAGGAGGAACTGTTCAACACCGCCTACAAGGACTCCTGGTCCACGGACAACCCGGACGGCGTCATGCCCACCCCGGAGTACACCCTGGAAGGCAAGTACGACCTGACCATCCCGTCCTTCACCGACCGCGTCTACACCGTGGACGAGCTGGTGGACGTGGACTATTTCGTGGGCGGCTGCCCGCCGCACCACGAGCACGTCATGAAGGCCATCGAGCTGTTGCTCTCGGGTCAACTTCCCGCCAAGGGCTCCTGGCTTACCGGCGGCAAGGCCGTGTGCGACGTGTGCAAGCGCAACCCCGCCGAGACCGGCGAGACCCGACGCCCCGTGGGCAAGGTCTACCGCATGATCGACGGGCAGCCCGACCCGGACAAGTGCCTGCTGCAGCAGGGCTACATCTGCTTCGGGCCCATCACCCAGGGCGATTGCGGCTCGGCCTGCCTCAGCGCCAACGTGCCCTGCCGCGGCTGCGGCGGCCCGCTGCCCGGGGTGAAGGACTACGGCGCGCGCTGCCTGCAGACCATCGCATCGGCCCTGGCGGACGACGCCTCCACCGAGGAGCTGATGGCCAAGTACCCGCAATTGGCCAAGTTCGTTTACCGCTACTCCTACACCACCGGCAAAATCGACCGGAAGACGCCGGCCGCATAGGGCGGGAGGAATACAGTGCAAAAAGTCGAAATCAATCCCATTACCCGACTGGAAGGCCACGGGAAGATCGCCATCTTCCTGGATGACAACGGAAACGTGGATGACGCCTTCTTCCAGACGGTGGAGTTCCGCGGCTACGAGAAGTTCCTCCAGGGCCTGCCCATGGAGGAGGTGCCCCGTACCGTCTCCACCATCTGCGGCGTGTGCCGGGCAGTGCACTTCATGGCCTCCACCAAGGCCTCCGACGGTGTCTTCGGCGTGGAATGCCACCCAGTGGGCAAGAAACTGCGCGAGCTGTTCTTCAACGCCCACTATGTTGAAGACCACGCCATCATCCTCTACGCCCTGGGCTTCCCCGACTTCGTGGTGGGCCCCGAGGCCGACCCGGCCGTGCGCAACGTGGTTGGGCTCATCCAGGCCGTGGGCAAGGAGACCGCCAAGCTGGTCCTGTCCAAGCGCGAGAAGGCAGTGAAGATCTTCGAGCTGCTGGGCGGACGCCCCAACCACCCCGTAGCCGGCCTGCCCGGCGGCTGGTCCCGCTCCATCTCCGAGGAGGAGCGGAAGCAGATCGAGGAGTGGGGCAAGGAGCTGGTGGAGCTGGGCGAGCTGACCCTGAAGGTCTTCAACGACGTGGTCCTGGAAAACCCTTCCTACGTGGACCTGGTCACCGGACCGATCTACGATGTGGAAGTGGGCTACATGGGAAGCGTCAACGAAGACGGCACCATGGCGTACTACGACGGCACCCAGAAGGTCATCAACGCCAAGGGCGAAGAGGTCGGCACCTTCCAGGGCAAAGAGTACCTGGACTTCATCGCCGAGCGCGTGCAGCCCTGGAGCTACCTGAAATTCCCCTACCAGAAGAAGGTCGGGGACTGGGACGGCATCAAGGGCGGTCCTGACACCAATTTATACTCCGTCGGCCCCCTGGCGCGTTTTAACGTGGCCAACGGCTGCCGCGGCCAGAAGGCCCAGCAGCACTACGAGCAGTTCTTCAAGGTGCTGGGCGACAAGCCCGTGCACAAGGTCCTGGCCTACCACTGGGCCCGGGCCATCGAATTGCTGGACGCCGCCGAACAGCTGGTGGAGATCGCCTCCGATACCTCCATCGTTTCCAAGGACACCTGGAACAAGCCCGACGAGGTGGCCGGGGAAGGCGTGGGCATCATCGAGGCCCCGCGCGGTACCCTCATCCACCACTATGAGGCCGACGAGAAGGGCATCGTCACCGGTGCCAACCTCATCGTGGCCACCACCCACAACAACGCGCCCATCAACCTGGCCGTGAAGAACGCCGCCAAGCACTTCATCAAGAACGGCGACGTCTCCGAGGGCATGCTCAACTACGTGGAGATGGCCTTCCGTCCCTACGACCTGTGCCTGGCCTGCGCCACCCACGCCATCACCGGCGGCCAGACCCCGCTGGAAATCGAGATTCTCGACTCCAACGGCAAGCTGTACAAGAAGCTCAAGAACTTCTAGTTCCCGGGCTTTAGGCAAAGACGAACCACGGGCCGGGGGCATCGCCCCCGGCCCTTTTGCATCCGCTCACCGCGAGCGCGCACAAGGAGAGGAAGTGGCCAAACCACTGGTCATCGGTATCGGCAACCCCCTGCTCAAGGACGACCGGGCGGGGCTTCTGGTCATAGAGGAGCTTGAAAAGCGCGGCGCGGACGTGGACGTGCTGGACCTCTATACCGTGGGCTTCGACCTCATCGACAACTGCAAGGGCCGGGAAAAGGTCATCGTGGTGGACGCCTGCATGCTTGGCTTCGAGCCCGGCGAAGTGGTGGAGGCGGCCATGGACGAGGTCTTCACCAACGCCTCCCTGGTCAACTCCCACGCCATCACCATCGGCACCACTCTCAAGGTGGGCTACGAGGTCTTTCCCGAGGAGATGCCCTCCGACCTCAAGCTGCTGCTCATCGAGGTCAAGGAGGTGGACGAGTTCACCAAGGAGATGAGCCCCGAGGTGGAGGCAGCGGTGGAAAAGGTCGTTCAGGGCATCATGTCGGGACAATACTAGCCCGGCGCCCAAAACGGCTTTTTGTGAAGAAAACGCCCCAACCCGCGTGCGGGGGAGGGCGTTTTCCTTTAGGTGGCGGCTTGGCTGGGGCCGCCTACTGTGCGGGCACAAGCAGGGCCAGAGGAAACTCTTTGAGGGCCTCGCTCAGGTAGAGGCTGGAGGAAGGAGAGAACTCCCGGCTGGTGAAGATATCCCGAAGCGGAACTTCCAGATCGGCCGCCTCGGACATATCCGCCACGCGGGTGTCGCCCCAGAAAGCTCCCACGGGCAAGCGCGTTTCCCCGGCGGCCGATGCGAACAGCCTGGGCAAGAGGGCCACGGCCGTTCCGCCCTCGCCGGTGCGGGCGAAGCCGTAGGCGCAGCCCGCCTGTTGCCCCTCCAAGATCAGTGGCTCGAACCCGCCGCGCTCGAAGAGGTCCGGCATCTCCGCCCGCAGGCGCAACAGCCGGGAGAGTACGAACAGCTTGACGCGGCCGTCCTCCGGCGACTCCAAAAGCTCGGCAAGCAGGCCCTCGCGGTCCTCCTTCTCCGCCTTGTCCAGCTCCGTGAGCAGGCGTGACCGCAGGCCGTAGTCCACAGGACGGCGGTTGTCCGGGTCCACGAAGGAGAAATCCCACAGCTCGCAGCCCTGGTAGACGTCCGGCAGGCCGGGGCAGACGGCCTTGAGCATGGTCTGACTCAGGGAGAGAATGGCTCCGGCTCGGGAGACGCGCTCCCACAGCGGTTCGAATATCTCCCGGAAGGCCTTTCCCTTTTTGGCGTCCAGCAGTTCCCGGGCGAACTCCACCATGGCCCGCTCGTAGTCCTCGTCCGGTGTCAACCAGCCGGAATGCTCTTTTGCCTCGCGGATGGCCTTCACCAGATAGGCCTCCAGACGGTCGGCGAAGCCTTCCCGCTCCTCCTTGTCCCACGGCCAGTGGGACAGCAGGCATTGGTACACCAGATACTCGTCGTTGCCGTCGGGAGCGCGGCGTCCGCCCGCCTTGCCCTTGAGCGGCGCGGCCGCCTCCCGCATGGCCAGGGCGGCCTGCCTCCACTGCTCCGGCAACTGGGAGAGGGCGGCCAGCCGCATGCGGGCGTCCTCGCCGCGCTTGTTGTCGTGGCTGGCGGTGGCGTTCATGCCCCGCGGCCAGTGCTCGGCGCGGTCCCGCACAAAGACCGCGAAATCGTCCGGACGGCGGGCGAAGTTCTCCGGGCTGCCGCCCACCTCGTTGCTGGAAAGAAGACGGTTGTAGACGTAGAGCAGGGTGTCCTCGTGCCCCTTGGCCATGAGGGGGCCGGAATACTGCTGGAAACGCATGACGAAGTGAATCCACTCGCGCCGGGACTCCTCGTCCAGCCGGTCGTCGTAGCGCAGCAGCAGGAACCGCTCCAGGAAGTCGAATTCGTGCCGCAGGTCCGGCTTGGCCCGCCGGGCCGAGTTGATGGCCTGGCGGATGTAGGTCATGTCCGCCGGACGGAATACCTCGCCGGAGGCGTAGGTGCGGTAGACGGGGAAACGGCACAGCACCTCGGCGATGGCCTCGCGGGTGGCGTTCATGGTGATGTCGAAGCCGCGCAGATCGCGCGAGGCCACGGCGTTGACGTGACGAGCCAGGTTGTCCACGTCGCCGGTCATGTGTCGGCGGACGATGACCCGCTTCTTGTCCACGGCCAGATCGTCCAGGGACTGTTTCAGCCCGGTGAACTCGCGGTAGAAGGACTCGAATGGCTCCTCGCCGCCGGGGTCGGTCAACAGGCCACAGGCGGCGTTCATGAATTCGTACCCGGTTGACCCCTGGATGGGCCAGAAGCCGGGCAGGTGCTCGTCCTCCCCGCCCTCGCGGCAGAGAATTTTCTCCACGTAAAGCAGGGCGTTTGGAGCGCGCTCCCGCAGACGGCGCAGGTAGCCGGTGGGGTCGTACAGCCCGTCCACGTGGTCGATGCGCAACCCGTCGAATTCCCCCTCGGCCGTCTTTTCCAGCACCATCTCGTGCGTGTGATCAAAGACGTCCACGTCCTCCACCCGCAGGCAGATGAGATCGTTGATTGAAAAGAAGCGGCGGTAGTTCAGTTCCTCGGAAGCCACCTTCCAGAAAGAGAGGCGGAAATGTTGCTTGGCCAGCAGTTCCGCCAGCAGGTCGTAGGGGCGTTCCTCGTCGCGCGGCTTTTCGCCGTTGATGATGGCCAAGTTGTCGTTGACGTGACGGCCAACAGGCTTGGAAGGCTTGGCCATCTCGAAGAGCAGCCGTTTGATGAAGGAAATCTGCTCGTAATACTCCTCCTCGATTTCCGCCGCGCCAAGGGAGCGCACGGAGTAGATGAGCCCCAGCAGCTTGACGTATTCCGGGTGATCTTCGCCCAGCCTGCGCTTCAGCTCCCGCAGGTTCAGGGAGAGGATGTCTGCGTAGGAGTCCAGGGAGAGGGGGAGCCGAAGTTCGTAGTAGCGAACATAGAATCCATCCTCGTCCAGGCCGATGGTGATCTCGCCGTTCTCCAGGGTGTGGGCGAAGAGGTCACCCAGAAAGGGGGCCAGCATCCGTCCGCGCAGGCTTTCTATGGGGTGGTTCCAGTCGATGTCGAAGAAATTGAAGTAGCGGGAGCGGGAACCGTTCTCCAGCAGGTCCACCAGGGTGCGGTTGCCGCCGAAAACGGCCCGGTGGTTGGGCACGATGTCCTGAATCCAGCCCAGTTTGCGGCGCTTGCGGGCGCGGGTTAGTTCGGCAAGCGCCTCTTCGCCGCCAAGCTCGGGGTTGATGGCGTTGTGGTCGCAGACGTCGTAGCCGTGGTCCGACCCCGGACGGGCCTGGAAGATGGGCGAGGCGTAGATGTGGGACACGCCGAGGCGGCTCAGGTAGCCAAGTATCTTCCGGCATTCGTCGAAGCCGAAGGTTGGAGTGAACTGGATGCGGTAGGTGGCCGTGGGGATCATGGCAATCTCACTTTCAGCATTTCACCGAGCCGGGCGAAGACCTCCGCCCGCTCGGCCCGGCCGGTTCCGCCGGGGAAGGGCGCGTTGGACCGGGCCAGATCAAAGAAGACGTTTTCGGCGCGTCCGAGATTGAGATGCAGGGGCAGGTCCGCGAGGGCTTCCATGACGTTCCGCACGGCCGTGGCGGTCTCCATCCAGGCTTGCGGGTCCTGTTCTTCGCTCAGGCGCTCCATGGTGCGGTTGATCCACCCCGCGGCCACATACTGCAGGGTTTCGGTCTCCACCGCCAAGTCCAGGCGGTTGCGCTCTTCAATGAGCCCGCGCAAGCGATCCACGTCCATCTCGCTGTCCTCGAACAGGCGAAGCATATCGGCATTGACCACGTGTTTGGCCGCGTCCATGAGCTTGGAATCCACCGGCATGTCCAGCCAGTGCAGGAAGTTGAGGAGCGCGTAGTTGGCGTCGTGCACAGAGCGGTACGACTGTTCCGCCTCGTCCAGGGTGGGCTGAATGATGCGGCCCACGACTTTTCGCTGCTCATCGCGGAAGAGGTGGCGTACGGAGTAGGTCTGTTTGCCGAAGTGGCGGTCCAGCGTGCGGATGGCCTCGGCCATGTCGCCCATCTCGAAGGCTTGGCTTAACTCCTTGGCCATTGCCTTGAAGGCGGATTCGTCGAGTTCCGAGCTGACGCCGCAGGTAACGTTGTGGTCGCCGGTGGTGAGCACGGCGAAGCGGAAGAATTCGTTCTCCGTGGTGACGGTGGAGGAGATACGCGCCTCGCCCCAGGCGACGTTGGAGCGGCCGGCGGGCAGCCGGTGGAAGTGTACGGAGCGCGCCTGGTAGCATGCGAAATCCGCGTGCTCCGCCTCCTCGGCGAAGAGGGCGGACATGGCGTAATGGGCACAGACACGGTGCATGTCCACCTGGGCCGGTTTGGCCAGTTTGGAGTAGATTTCCGCGCCGTTGGAGAAGACATTGGACGGTGCTCGGGAGAGCCGTCCAACGTACTTCTTGCTCAAATCCTTGGCTCCCAGCTCCTGGGCAAGCTGGATGGCCCTCACTGCGTACTGGATGACCTGCACCGTTTCGATGCCGGATATCTCGTCGAAGAACCAGCCGCAGCTTGTGAAGATGAGCTGGGCGTACCGCTCAAGCTCCAACAGCTTGAGAACCCGCACCCGCTCCACGCCGTACACTTCCCTGGTGCAGTGGTGCGAGAGGAAGGAGTCGAGGTTTTCCGGCGAGCGATCCAGCAGGACGTGGATGTAATCGTCCCGGGCCTTCCACGGGTCGCGCAGCAGTTGCGGCCCCTGTTCCTCGTAAATGGACGCGGCTTCCCCGGCCAACCAGTTCATGGCGTTGCGCAGGGGCTTGCGCCATTTCTGGTGCCAGTCGCCGTGCATGCCGGAGTTGCAGCCGCAGTCGGACTTCCAGCGCTCCACCCCATGCACGCAACTCCAGGAGGAATTCTCGAAGATTTTAATTTCATACTGCGGAGGATGCTCTTCAAGGTACTGTCCGTAATTGATGAGCCCCACTTCCGGGTCCTCCTCGATGAGGCGGAGGGCATAGGAAAGCGCCATTTCCCCGTGGCGGTGGTGGTGGCCGTAGGTCTCGCCGTCGGTGGCGATGTGGACCAGCTGGGGCCACTCCCTGCCGTTTTCGGTGAAGGCTCCCATGAGCCGATTGCGGAAGGTCTCTCCCGAGGTAAGCAGCCCCTCGAAAGCCAACTCCCGCGAGATGGGGCCGTCGTAGACGAAGAGGGCGATTTCCCGGCCGGAGGGCAGTTTGCAGACATACGGAGTGGTAGGGTCAGCCTGGTCTCCGGAAACGTCGTGAAACTCAGAGTCTGAACCCAGCCTGCGTACCCCGGAGACCTGGTTGGGGGCCAGAATGGTGAACTTGACGCCGAACTCGGCCAGGATGTCCAGGCTTTCCAGGTCCACGGCCGTTTCCGGCAGCCACATGCCTTCCGGGTCGCGTCCGAAGCGGCGGCGGAAGTCCTCCATGCCCCAATGGACCTGGGTGCGGCGGTCGCGCTCTCCGGCCAGGGGCATGATCATGTGGTTGTACACCTGGGCCATGGCCGAGCCGTGGCCCCCGAAACGGTCACGGGAGCGCACGTCCGCTTCCACGATGGCCTCCAGCGTCTCGGGGGCCTTTCGCTCCATCCAGGCCAGCAGGGTGGGCCCGACGTTAAAGCTCATCTTTTCGAAATTGTTAACGATCTCCTTGATGCGGTGCTCGTCGTCAAGGATGCGGGAGACGGTGTTGGGACGGTAGCACTCCGCGGTGATGCGCTCGTTCCAGTCGTGGAATGGGCGGGCGGAATCCTGCAACTCCACCTCCTCCAGCCAGGGGTTCTCGCGCGGGGGCTGGTAGAAGTGGCCGTGAATGCAAATGTACCTGTTCATGTTTGTTCCTCGTGAATGCGGGCGCTGTAAGGTGGCAGCAAGCCGGGTTCGCCTCCGGTGCCACCGAAGTCGTCGTTGGATGAATCAAGCAGAACCCGGCAACCGGGCAGGAAGGCGTCCGGGTCCGCCGAGGCTGGCTTGTCCGAGAAATTGAAGAGGCAGAGCAGGCGTTCGCCCGGCCGTCCCCGGCGCATGGCCAGCAGGCCCTCCCGCTCGAAGCACCAGAAGCGGCAGTGCTCCTTGTCCGGACGTCGCAGCGCCTGATGGGTCCGCCGCAGCTCCAGCAGACGGGAGTACCAGGCGAACATGGCCGCGTGGCGACCCGTAAGCCGCTTCTCCGGGGCGATGCGGGAGGCGGCCAGTGTTTCCGGGGCCGCCGGATCGGGCGGCTCCTTGTCCTTGAAGAAGTCGGCGAACTCTTCGGCCCGTCCTTCCCGCACCGCGTCCAGAAGCCACTTGTCACCATGGTCGATGAAGTAGAGGAAAGGAGCGTCCTCGCCGAACTCCTCGCCCATGAAGAGCAGGGGCACGGCCGGGGCGGTGAGCAGGGCGGCCGCGGCCAGTTTGCAGGCCTCGAAGGAGACCAGCGAGGGCAGCCGTTCCCCCAGGGCGCGATTGCCCACCTGGTCGTGGTTCTGGATGCAGAAAACGAAGCTCTCACCTGGCAGGTGCCCGCACGGCTCGCCGTGCGCGCGCCGGCGGAACGGGGAGTACTCGCCCTGGTAGGCCCAGCCGTCCTCCATGGCGCGGGCCACCTGCTCCAAGGCGCCATAGTCAATGTAGTAGCCACCGCGTTCGCCCGTGAGCAGGGAGTGGACGGCGTGGTGGAAGTCGTCGGCCCACATGGCTTGCATGCCCATGCCGCCTGAATCGCGCGGCCGAACCAGGGATGCGCGGTTGAGGCAGTCCTCGGCCATGAGCACGGGCTCGCGGCCGGTGCGCTCTCCCACTTCGGCCGCGCGCCGGGAAAGTTCGGCCAGAATGTGCTCCGGCCGTTCGTCGAAGATCATAAACACCGCGTCCAGCCGCAAACCGTCCAGGTGGTAGCGGGTCAGCCAGTGCTCCAGGTTGTCCAGAAAGTAGGCCCGCACGCCGTCGGAGCCGGGGCCGTCGAAGTTGATCGCCTCGCCCCACGGGGTCTGGTAGCGGTCGGTGAAGTAGGGGCCGAACTCGCGCAGATAATTTCCCTCGGGCCCCAAGTGGTTGTAGACCACGTCCAGCACCACGGCCAAGCCGCGCGCGTGGGCCGCGTCCACGAACGCCTTGAAGCCCTCCGGCCCGCCATAATTGGCCTGGACAGCGAAGGGCTGCACTCCATCGTACCCCCAGTTGCGCTCCCCCGGAAAGGCGGCCACTGGCATGACCTCCACCGTGGTCACGCCCAGGGCGGTCAGGTAATCAAGCCGCTTAATGGCTGCCTGAAAGGTTCCCTCCTCGGTAAAAGTGCCCACGTGCAACTCGTAGATGACCCACTCTTCCCTGGGCGGTGGGACGAACCCGGCGTCCGTCCAGGGGAAGGCGTCATGGGCAACCAGGGTGGAGGGGCCATGCACCCCTTCCTCCTGCAGATGGGAGGCGGGATCGGGCCGCTTGTCCCCGCCGTCCAGCACGTAGGCGTATCGCGCGCCGGCTTGCGGGCCGGGCACCTCCGCCCGCCAGAAACCGTCCGGTCCGCGGTTCATGGCCACCGTTCCTGGGCCGCCTTCCACGTGCAGTTCCACCCGCTCCGGGTTTGGAGCGTACAGGGAAAAGGTCCAGGTTCCGTCGTCCGTCTTGCTTATGCCGTGTCGCATTGCCGCCATGGGGGGTTGATGATGAAGGGGGTTTCGGATTTTCACGATGATATATGCCAGAAACCGAACACTTCGTCACGGGGAGTCCCGCTTTTCGCATCGTCCCCGCTTTCTCACCCCTTTGCCCCCTGTTTGAGAGTGGCTGGAAGGCGGTAAGTGAATGGAAAGCCGAAAGGAGTGGAGGCATGGCTCTGTATCGCAACCGGGACGACGCGGGCCGCAAGCTCGCCGAAAGCTTGGCGGACCTGCGCGGCGAAGGAAACCTTATTGTGTTGGGGCTGCCTCGAGGCGGTGTGCCGGTGGCCTTTCCCGTGGCGGAGAAGTTGAATGCGCCGCTGGACGTCTTCGTGGTCCGCAAATTGGGTGCGCCGGGGCAGGAGGAAGTGGCCATGGGGGCCATCGCCTCGGGGGACGTCATGGTCCTCAACCAGGGCATGATCAGCATGATCAACGTCACTGACGCCCAGATTCAGCAAGTCGCCGAGCGCGAGGGGAAGGAGCTTCGCCGACGCGAGGAGGTCTACCGTCAGGGCCGGCCGCCCCTTGAACTGCGTGACAAGACCGTCATATTGGTGGATGACGGGGCGGCCACCGGGGCCACCATGCGGGTGGCGCTCAAGGCCATTCGCGAACTGGAGCCCGCCAAGCTGGTGGCGGCTCTGCCCGTGGCCAGCAAGGAGGCCTGCGAGGCCTTTGCCGAACAGGCCGACAGAGTGGAATGTCTGGCTACGCCGGAGCCGTTCAGCGCGGTGGGCTATTGGTACGACGACTTCGGGCAGACGAAGGACCAGGAGGTGCGAAGCCTGCTGGCCATGACGAGGTAGATGCTCACGGCGGGGGAAAACTGCTGGCGGGTGGGCAGGGCGTCCAAGGCCGCCCTGTTGCCCGAAGGGGAGGCCTATTTCCTGGCCGCGGCCCAGTCCATGGCCGGGGCGCGCGACCGCATCCGCCTTGCGGGCTGGGACTTCGACAGCCGGGTGCGGCTGTGGCGCGGCGACACCCCGCCCGTTCTCCCGGAAGCACCCAGCCAGCTTGGCCCCTATCTGGCCCACCTCGTCCGGCGCACCCCCACCCTGGTGGTGGAGATACTGCTCTGGCGATATTCCCTGCTCTACGCTCCCTCCCGCGAACCCCTGCTTTTTCACCGGCCGGACTGGCTGCGCCACCCGCGCATCCGCTTCCGCATGGACGACGACTACCCCATGGGCGGGTCGCACCACCAGAAGTTCCTGGTCTGCGACGGCCGGGTGGCCTTCTGCGGCGGATTGGACATGGCCCCCGGCCGCTGGGACACCGAACGACACGAAGCCGACGACCCCAGGCGGGTGGACGCGCGCACCGGCAGGTATCCCCCATACCACGACGCCATGCTTGTTTTCGAGGGAACGCCGGCCATTTGGCTGGACGAGTTGTTTCGCCACCGCTGGTGGCGCGGCACCGGAGACCGCTTGGCCCCGGCCAAGCGAAGCGGGGATGCCTGGCCCGTCTCGGTCGAGCCGTGGTTCACCAAGATACGTATGGGGTTGGCCCGTACCGACCCGGACTTCAAGGGACGTCCCGAGGTGCGCGAGGTGGAGCGGCTGGACGTTGACCTGATCAAGGCCGCGCGTCGCCGCCTGTACATCGAGAACCAGTACTTCACCGCCGAGCCCATACTGCACGCCCTGGGGGAGCGTTTGCTGGAGGAGGACGGCCCGGAGATCATGATCGTCCTTCCGGAGCGGTGCCAGGACCTCTTGCAGCGTTCCACCATGGACGCCATGCGGCGGGAGGCCGTGGCATTTCTGCGCCACCGCGACAAGTACGGACGCCTCTCCCTGGTCTACCCGGACAAGGCCGACCTCGGGAAGAAGTGGGTCAACGTGCATGCCAAGCTTATGGTGGTGGACGATCGCTGGCTGCGGGTCGGCTCCTCCAACCTCAATTATCGTTCCATGGGGCTGGACACGGAATGCGACGCGGTTTTGGACGCCGAGAACAGGTTCGAAGCGCGGGAGATGGTGGAGTATGCCCGCCGCCGGCTGTTGGGCATCCACCTGGGCGTATCCCCGGAGGCCTTCCGAAAGGCGGAGGAGGAGGCCGGGAGCATGGCCGGTGCGGCGGACAGGCTGGGCGGCTCGCGGCGGCGGCTGCGCTCTTTCGATACCCCCGAGGAAGCCGGAGGGGAGACCCGGTCCTGGCTGCTGGACCCTTCCAAACCGTTACTGGTGGACCGCGTCATGGACGCCTGGGTGCTTGGCGGGGGAGAAGGCACTCCCTACCGCCACCTCATCCGTCTGGGATTGGCCGCCGGAGTGGTGGGCTGGCTGGCCCTGCACGGCGCGCCCCAGCAACCGGGTTTTCCCCAGGCCGTGCTGCTGCTGACCCTGGCTGGCTTGGCCTTCACCCCGTTGCAGATGGTCAGCGGGGCGGCCTCGGTTTTTTTCCCGCTGGGCCACGCGTTGGGCTTGTCCTGGATAGGCTGCCTGCTGGCCGGGCTCATAGGTTTTGGTTTTGGCCGCCTGCTGGGAGCCGATCGTCTTTCTGGCCTTATGGGAAGAAAGTTGGAAAAACTGCACCGGCATGTGGATCGCGATCCGGTTTCCAGCGCCGCAGTGGCCCGCCTGGTCTCCCTGGACACCTACACCTCAGTCAGTCTGGCCTTCGGGGCCGGTCCCTCCAGCCTGCCCGCCTACATGGCGGGAACCGCCGTGGGCGTGGTGCCGGGCATCGTGTTCGCCAATTGCCTCGGCGCGCTGCTTGCCGGGTTGCATGCCGGATTCGACTGGGCGCTGCTGCTGCTCATTTTGCTTTGGGCCGTTGGAGCGGGAGAGTACGCGGTGTGGCTGCGCCGCAGGCTGGCGGGGTACGACCGAGGGGAGCCCCCGCCGTGAGCCGGTTGCGGGTTCTCAGCTACAACGTGCACGCCTGGGTGGACAGGGACGGGCGGTTCGACCCGGAACGGGTGCTGGCTGTGGTCGAATCCGCGCGGGCGGACGTGGTCTGTTTGCAGGAGGTGGTTCTGGACCCGGAAAACGACGAGCCGCACCACGCCCCCACGTTGGGGGAAGTCTCGGAACGCTTGAACATGCTGGCCGTGCCCGGTCCCACCCTGGAACGGAAGGGCGCGCCGTACGGCAACCTGCTGCTCAGCCGGTTCCACGTGCTGGGAAGAAGACTGGTGGACATCAGCCATCCAGGCCGTGAACCGCGCGGCATCATCGACGTGGATTTGGAAACGCCGGGAGGCGTCCTGCGTGTCATGACCACCCATCTGGGTCTCTCCCCGGTGGAGCGCACCGCCCAGGTGCGCTGGCTCATGGAGCAGGTCAAGGCGGAGTCGTGGCCCTTGGTGCTGTGCGGCGACTTCAACGAGTGGATTCCCGGCCGCCCGGGGCGCATGAAACGCCACTTCGGTTCCACCCCCGCCCCCAAGACCTTCCCCGCCAGGCTGCCCATGCTGGCCTTGGACCGCGTCTGGTGCCGTCCCAGGGCAATCCTCCGCAACCTGGAGGTCATGGGCGGCTTCGAAGCCAGCCGCGCCTCGGACCATCGCCCGCTGCTGGCGGACATCGATTTCGCCCGACTCCCCGCCATTTCCCCGAAGGCTCCCCTTTCGCCATGACCCCAAGACGGTCACAATCGGGAAAGTGTAAACCAAAAAGGAGTCTCATATGGAATACGTCACCATCCCTGGAACCGGCATGGAGGTATCCCGCGTGGCCCTGGGCACTTGGGCCATCGGCGGCTGGATGTGGGGCGGCACGGATGAGGACGAGTCCATCCGCACCATCCACGCCGCCCTGGACAAGGGGGTCAACCTGGTGGACACCGCCCCGGTCTACGGCTTCGGCCGCTCCGAGGAGATCGTGGGCAAGGCGTTGGAGCAGTGGCGCGAACCGCGCGAGAAGGTGTGCATCTCCACCAAGGTGGCCCTGGAATGGGACGATGAGGGCACGGTGGTCCGCAACTCAACCAGGGAGCGCATTCTCAAGGAGGTCGAGGACTCCCTCAAGCGGCTGCGGACCGACTACCTCGACGTTTACTACATCCACTGGCCCGATCCGCTGGTTCCTTTCGAGGAAACGGCCGAGGTCATGAACCGGTTGCTTCAGGACGGCAAGGTTCGGGCCATCGGCGTGTCCAACTACTCGCAGCAGCAGATGGACACCTTCCGCAAGGCCGCGCCCATTAACCTCTGTCAGCCGCCCTACAACATCTTCGAGCGGCAGATCGAGGAGGATGTGAAGCCCTACTGCGAGAAGAACAACATCGGCCTGATGACATACGGTGCCCTCTGCCGGGGGCTGCTTTCCGGCAAGATGACGGCCGACAGGGAGTTCACCGGCGACGACCTGCGCAAGGTTGACCCCAAATTCCAGCAGCCCCGCTTTGATCAATACCTGAACGCGGCTGAGAAGCTAGACGGCATCGCCCACGAGAAATACTCCAGCAATCTCCTGCCCTTCGCCGTGCGATGGGTGCTGGACAAAGGAGTCCAGATCGCCCTGTGGGGCGGCCGCCATCCCCACCAGATGGATGCCCTGCCGGAGGTATTCGGCTGGAGCCTGGACAACGAGGACATGGAGCGAATCGACCGGCTCCTGGAGGTGGAGATCCGCAACCCCGCCGGGCCGGAGTTCATGGCGCCACCCAACCGCAAGGAAGCGGACCTGGGCTAACCCCTCCCAATCACCGCACTACCCGATACCTCCCCCCTGCCTCCCCTGTGGAGGTGGGGGGAAGGACCGTACTATACTGCCTATTGGAGTGGATCAGGCAACCGGAGGCGCGCGGCATCATACTCTTCCACATTCTCCTGGCCCTGGCGGCGGCCATCGTGTTCATGGGCATGTCCGCCATGCTTTTTCGGGCGCGCAAGGCGTGGATGCGTTCTTACCGGGCGGCGCTCTTGCTCTTTGTGGCCGCTCTGGCGGGGGGAGTCTGGCTGCAGCCCGGCGGTCCGCCGGTGTGGTCGGTCTTTTGGCTGCCCTTCCTGGCCGCGGCCGCGCTCATATGGGGGCTGATGGTCCTGTTTCCCACCAAGGAGCGAAAAGAGGAGGAGCCGGGAAGAGGGACGGAAAAGCTCTCCAAGGCCAAGTCCCCTTCGGTTTCCGGGCTCATAGGCGCATACTTTTGGTTCCTGCTCATTAGTCGGCCCTGAAAAACATCTATGACACTGAAAAGAATTAACAAAGTGTAGCATTCAATGTATCATTCTCGACCAGGAACTGTAGTGATTCTGCAAGAAACCGGTCGCGCCGTCACCGGTTCGGGAGTGATGATGAAGGCCAAGCCAGCCAAAAGCGATCAGGGCAATTTCCTCTACGAGGACCTCATCGATCAGCTCAATCCCAAGGACCCGCTGCTCAAGCTTGCAGCGAACATCCCCTGGGAAAGGTTCGAGCAGGAGTTTTCTAGCCTCTATAGTGAGTATGGTCGTCCAGCAAAGCCCATAAGACTCATGGTCGGGCTCATGATCCTCAAGCAGCTTGAAAATCTGAGCGACGAGCGTGTCATTGAGGCTTGGGTCCGGAACCCCTACTATCAGGCCTTCTGCGGTGAGACGCATTTCCGGTGGAGGCTTCCTTGTGACCCCACGGACTTGGTTTATTTCCGCAAACGCATCGGCGAGGGTGGGGCGCGTTTGATCTTCGAGGTCTCGGTGGGTCTGCACGGCGACGACGCCATGGAGCGGGAGATCGCCGTGGACACCACGGTCCAGGAGAAGAACATCACCTTCCCCACTGACGTGAAGCTTCTGACCAAGGTCATCAAGCGATGCAGGGCCATCGCCGAGTTCGAAGGAATCAGCTTGCGCCGCAGTTTCCGCCGTGAATTGCCAGGCCTCCTGCGCCAGCGATTCAAGAGTCGCAAGATCATCAAACGCATTCGGACCATGGCTGGCGTCCTGATCCGCGAACTTGAGCGCAAACTGCCCAAGGATTCGTTGGCCAGGCACAGGGAAGCTATGCAGCTCTTCCGCCGGGTCCATGACCAGAAACGTACCGACAAGAACAAGACCTACAGCCTGCACGAACCGGACGTGCTTTGCATCGGCAAGGGCAAAGAGCACAAAAAGTACGAGTTCGGACGCAAGGCCTCCATCGCCTGGACCAAGACCACCGGTGTGATCGTAGGAGCCATGTCCTTCAAGGAGAACGTTTTCGACGGTCACACCCTGCCGGATGTTCTGGAGCAAGTTTCGCAAATCACGGAATCCTGCCCCGAGGCGGCCATCTGTGACCGGGGTTACAGGGGGCGCAAAAAAGTCGGTGACACGAGCATTCTGATTCCGGGCCGGCCGAAGAAAAGCGACACGCCCTACCAGAGACGAAAGGCCAGGCAACGTTTTCGCAGACGCGCTGGCATCGAGCCGGTGATCGGACATCTCAAACACGACTTCCGCATGGCCAAAAACTTCCTGAAAGGGGCCCTCGGTGATGCGATCAACCTGCTGATGGCCGCAGCCGCGTTCAACTTCAAGAAGTGGATGCGGGGACTGAAGCACTTTTTGTCTCTTTTCGCCCCTTGGCTCTGCTTCGGAACCTGGAGTCGGGGCAGACTAAAGTACGCCTGATTCAATCTGAAAGGCCTTTTTCAGGACCGACTCATTACACTGCTCATCGCGGTCATCGCCAGGTACTGGCTGTTTTTCGCCAAGGCGTGACGGCAGACGGAGAAACACGACATGGTCCATGAAGACTACATCCGCTGGTTCGACGATCTGGTGTCGGACGACGTGCCCCTGGTGGGCGGCAAGAACGCCTCCCTGGGCGAGATGATCTCCTCCCTCAAGGAGCAGGGGGTGCGCGTGCCGGATGGCTTCGCCACCACGGCCGACGGCTACCGGCTCTACCTGGATGAATCCGGCCTCAAGGACAAGATAAGGGACAGGCTGGAGGCCCTGGACAAGGGCGAAAAGACGCTGGCTCAGACCGGCCGTTCTATCCGCAACCTCTTTCAGGGCACCCATTTCCCGGAGGAGATGGAGGAGGCCATACTGGCGGCCTACCGCAAGCTCTCTGAAAGGTCCGGCAAGGACGAGGCCGAGGTGGCGGTGCGTTCATCGGCCACGGCCGAGGATTTGCCGGAGGCCAGCTTCGCCGGGCAGCAGGAGACCTTTTTGGGCGTCCACGGAGAAGATGATTTGCTTGAGGCCTGCCGCCGCTGCTTCGCCTCCCTCTTCACAGACCGGGCCATCAGCTACCGCCAGGAAAAGGGCTTCGACCACATGGAGGTGGCCCTGTCCGTGGGCGTGCAGATGATGGTCCGCTCGGACCTGGCCGGAGCCGGGGTCATGTTCTCCATCGACACGGAAACGGGCTTTCCCGACATGGTGGTCATCAACGCCGCCTGGGGACTGGGCGAGAACGTGGTCCAGGGCGCTGTCACCCCGGACGAGTACCGCGTTTTCAAGCCGCTTCTCGGCCAGGAAGGGGCAAGGCCCGTAGTCGAGCGTTCACTGGGGGCCAAGGAAAAGAAAATGATCTACGGCCAAGGCGCGCGCCGCAAGGTGAAGAACGCCGACACCTCCAAGCGTGAGCGCAGCCTGCTCGTGCTCTCCGACGACGAGGTGCTGCAGCTGGCCCGTTGGGCCGTGGCCATCGAGGACCACTACGGCCGGGCCATGGACATGGAGTGGGCCAAGGACGGCGAGACAGGCGAAACCTTTATCGTGCAGGCCCGCCCGGAGACGGTGCAATCGCAGCGGGGCGCGGCCAGCTTTACCACCTTTGCACTCAAGGAGAAGGGCGAGGAACTCGTGCTGGGGCTGGCCATCGGGCAGGCCGTGGCCTCGGGCGACGTGCAGGTCATCGAGAGCGCCCGCGACATCGAGGAGTTCCGCGAGGGCGGCGTGCTGGTCACGCAGATGACCGACCCCGACTGGGTGCCCATCATGAAAAAGGCCCGGGCCATCATCACCGACCACGGCGGCCGCACCTGCCACGCGGCCATCGTCTCGCGCGAGCTGGGTATCCCGGCCATCGTGGGCACGGGCGACGCCACCGAGAAGCTGGACGAGGGACGCACCGTGACAGTCTCCTGCGCCGAGGGCGACACCGGCTTCGTCTACGACGGAGAGCTGGAGTTCATCCAGGAAGAGATCGACCTGGAGGGTTTGCCGGAAGTCCAAACGCAAATCATGATGAACGCAGCCAGCCCGTCATCGGTGTTCAACTGGTGGCGGCTGCCGGTGAAGGGCATCGGCCTGGCGCGCATGGAGTTCATCGTCAACAACTCCATCCGCATCCACCCCATGGCCCTGGTCAACTTCAACCGGCTGGCGGACAACCAGGCCAGGCATCAAATCGCCGGACTGACCAAGGGGTACGAAGACAAGACCGAATTTTTCGTGGACCACCTGGCCCTGGGCATAGGCCGCATCGCCGCCGCGGGCTGGCCCCATCCAGTCATCGTCCGTTTGTCCGACTTCAAGACCAACGAGTACGCCCAGCTCATCGGCGGGGCGGAGTTCGAGCCGGGCGAGCACAACCCCATGATCGGCTTCCGGGGGGCCTCGCGCTACTACTCGGACCGCTACCGCCAGGGATTCGCGTTGGAGTGCCGCGCCCTGCGAAGGGTGCGTGAGGAGATGGGCTTCACCAACGTGAAGATCATGGTGCCCTTCTGCCGCACCCTGACTGAGGCGGACAAGGTGTTGGAGGTCATGGCCGGGGAAGGCCTGAAACGGGGCGGGAATGATCTGGAAATCTACGTCATGGCCGAGATTCCGGCCAACATTCTGCTGGCGGAGGAGTTCGCGGAGCGGTTCGACGGTTTCTCCATCGGCTCCAACGACCTCACCCAGCTCATCCTCGGGGTGGACCGCGATTCGGACATCCTCTCCGGCGTGTTCGACGAGCGCAACGAGGCGGTGAAGCGGGCCGTGTCCGACCTCATCAAGCGGGCGCACGCCAAGGGGACCAAGGTGGGCATCTGCGGCCAGGCGCCCAGCGACTATCCCGAGTTCGCCTCCTTCCTGGTGGAACAGGGCATCGACTCCATTTCCCTGAACCCGGATTCCGTGGTCGGGGTCATCCGCAAAGTGGCCGAGACGGAAAAGGAGCGGTCGTGAGCGAAACCGTTTCCCGGGGCACTGTCACCTCGATTCGCGGCAGCGTGGTGGACGGCCGCTTCGGAGCCGGCCTGCCACCCATGCGCGGGGTGCTCACGGCCAGGGACGGCACGTACGTCATTGAGGTCATGAGCCACCTGGACAGCGAGCGCGTGCGGGGGATCGCCCTGACCACCACCCAGGAGCTGGCCGAGGGAGAGGAGTTGCTCTACCACGGCCGGGAGCTGGACGTGCCCGTGGGAGAAGGCATCCTTGGGCGCGTTTTCAATGTGTTCGGTGAGCCCATCGACAAGAAGGAGCAGCCCGGGGGCGAGCGGCGGCCCATCCATCAACCCCCCAAGCCCTTGGGCGAGCGGCGGGTGACGACGGAGGTTTTCCAGACGGGAATCAAGTCCGTTGACCTGCTGGCTCCGCTGGAGCGCGGCGGCAAGGCCGGGCTTTTTGGCGGCGCGGGCGTGGGCAAGACCGTGCTCATCATGGAGCTCATCAACAACATGGCCGCCCACCACGAGGGCGTGGGGCTGTTCTGCGGCATCGGCGAACGCAGCCGCGAGGGCGAGGAATTGTACCGGGAGATGAAGGAGGCGGGGGTCCTGGAGCAGACGGCCATGATCTTCGGGCAGATGAACGAGCCGCCGGGGGCGCGCTTCCGGGTGGGCCACGCCGCCTTGACCATGGCCGAATACTTCCGCGACGACCTGGGCCGGGATGTGCTCATGCTCATGGACAACATCTTCCGCTTCATCCAGGCGGGCATGGAGGTCTCCGGCCTCATGGGGAGGCTGCCCTCACGCCTCGGCTACCAGCCCACCCTGGGCACGGAGCTGGCCGAGCTGGAGGAGCGCATCTGCACCACCCGCAGCGCGGCCATCACCTCGGTGCAGGCTGTCTATGTCCCGGCGGACGACTTTACCGACCCGGCCGCGGTGCATACCTTCGGCCACCTGTCCGCCTCCCTGGTTCTGTCGCGGCAAAAGGCGGCCCAGGGTCTGTACCCGGCGGTGGACCCGCTCAAGTCCAACTCGGCCATGCTGGTTCCCCACGCCGTGGGCCGGCGCCATTACGAGACGGCCCGAGCCGTGCGCTCCACCCTGGCCGAATACGAGGACCTCAAGGACATCATCGCCATGCTGGGCATGGAGGAATTGTCCCGCGAGGACCGCCGCACGGTGCAGCGGGCGCGCAGGCTGGAACGGTTCCTTACCCAGCCCTTCAACGTCACCGAACAGTTCACGGGCATCGAGGGCCGGGTGGTGGACATCGAGGACACCCTTGACGGCTGCGAGCGTATCCTGGCCGACGAATTCTCGGATCGGTCCGAACGGGCGTTGTACATGATCGGCGCCGTGGACGAGGCCGCCGGCAAGGAGAAGGCGGCGTGAGGCTGGAAATACTTTCCACCACCGGTATCGCCTTTGAGGGGGAGGTGGGGAAGGTTGTCCTGGAGGCGGCGGACGGCTCACGGGGTTTGTTGCCCAGGCACCAGGATTATGTGGCCGCGCTTGAGCCGGGCATTCTGTCCTGCGTGCGGAATGGCCGGGAGATTTTCATGGCTGTGGACGAAGGCGTGGTGGTCAAGCAGGGGGATGAGGTTCTGGTTTCCACCATGAACGCGGTCACGGAGGCGGGCCTGGGTGAACTGCGGCGCGCCGTGCGGGAGCGATTTCTCACCCGGGGCGAGCACGAGGAAAGGGCCCGGCTGTCCATGGCCAGGCTGGAAGCGGGTTTCGCCAGGCGATTTTTGGAGTACAAGGGGATATGAGCCCGGAACGGAAGGACGAGGAGTTCAGCGAGCGGATTGGCCGCAAGGAGGAGCGCAAGATGCGCGCCCGCCGGGAAGGCGAACCCAATCCTTGGTTCGGGCTGGGCATGTTTGGCCTGGTGGGCTGGTCCGTGGCCATCCCCACTGTCATCGGTACGGCCATCGGCGTCTGGCTGGACGCGGATGGCGGCGGAGACGGCCGGTCCTGGACCCTGACCCTGCTCGGCGCGGGCCTGGGCGTGGGGTGCCTGACCGCCTGGTTCTGGGTGCGGCGGGAAAGCGGAGGTGGCGAATGAATGGCGGACTCTACCTGGACATGACCCTGGGCCTGCTGGGCGGCGTGGTCATCGGCGCGGCCTGTTTCGCCGCTCTGTGGTGGCAGATTGGACGCGTGCGCGCCAGTTCCCGGCCCGGCTTGTATCTGCTCCTGGGCTTTGTGGTCCGCTCCGTGGTGGCTGTGGGCGGATTGTGGCTCATCTCCGGCGGCAGGCCGCTCCCCCTGCTGACCGGGGTGCTCGGATTCTTTCTGGCCCGGCTGGCGGCCACCCGTCTCGTCCGGCCGCGCGGGACGGAGGAAGCGTGACGTTGAAGGACATCAGCCCGGACCAGGTGGTCTACTGGTCGCGCGGCGTCGTCGAACTCAACGCCACCATCGTCTGGACCTGGATCGTCATGGCCGGACTGGTGCTCTTTTCCCTGCTCATTACCTCCCGCCTCTCCACCGGCACCAAGATGTCGCGCTGGCAGAACCTGCTGGAGATCATCGTGCAGGGCATGCGGGACGAGATCGAGGGCATCGCGGGGCAGAAGCCGGGCATCTATCTGCCATTCGTGGGCACGCTCTTCCTCTTCATCGCCGTCAGCAACGTGCTGGGGGCGCTGGTGCCGGGCTTTGTGTCCCCCACGGCCTCGTTGTCCACAACGGCGGCCCTGGCCATCTGTGTATTCGTGGCCGTGTACATCTACGGCATCGCCGACCGGGGCGTGGTGGACTACTTCCGCCTCTACCTCAAGCCCAGCCCGCTCATGCTGCCCTTCAACATCATGGGCGAGTTGTCCCGCACCTTGGCCCTGGCTGTGCGCCTCTTCGGCAACGTCATGAGCGGGGCCAAGATCGTGACCATCCTCCTGGCGGTGGCCCCCATCTTCTTCCCCATCCTCATGAAGGCCCTGGGCCTGCTGACAGGACTTTTGCAGGCTTACATCTTCGCCATCCTGGCCATGGTCTACATCGCCGGTGCCACCCGCGCACGCAAGCAGAGCGAGGAAAAGGAACCCGCCCAAGAGGGCGGCCAGCAAGGAGAATCCTGACATGAACATCGCCGCCGTCATCGGACTGGCCTCCGTGGTCACGGCCGGACTGACCATCGCCATCGGCGCCATCGGCCCGGCTTTGGGCGAGGGGCGGGCCGTGGCCCAGGCCCTCAGTTCCATGGCCCAGCAGCCGGACGAATCCGGGACCATTTCCCGCACCCTCTTCGTGGGCCTGGCCATGATCGAGTCCACGGCCATCTACTGCTTCGTGGTCTCCATGATCCTGCTCTTCGCCAACCCCTTCTGGGACTGGGCCATCCAGCAGGCGGCCGGAGGCTAGGCCATGCTCATCGACTGGTTCACGGTCGGAGCCCAGATCGTCAATTTTCTGGTGCTTATGGCCCTGCTGAAAATCTTTCTCTACGACCGCATCGTGCGGGCCATGGACAAGCGCGAGGAGCGCATTTCCGCCAGCTTGCAGGAAGCTGACCAGCGCACCGAGAAGGCGGACCAGGAACGTGAACGCCTGCGAGAGGAGCGACGCGAGCTTGAGATGAAGCGGGAAGAGGTCTTGGACGACGCCCGACGGGAGGCCGAGAAGCGGAGAGAGGAAATGTTGCGTGACGCCAAGGACGAGGCGGAGGCCTTGCGGCGGCGGTTCGCCGAGGCCTTCGAGCGGGAGAAGCGCTCCCTGGCCTCGGAACTGCGTGAAGGAGTGGTGCGGGAGTTCACCGACCTGTTGCGTAAGGCCATGCGAATTCTTGCGGGCACCGACCTGGAGGATAGGGCTGCGGAGGTCTTTCAGCAGCGGCTGGACGACCTGGATGAAACGCAGTGCGGCAAGCTCGCCCAGGGCGCGGAACGGGACGGCGGGCGGTTGGCCGTGACCACCGCTTTCGAACTGCCCGGCAAGCTCAAGAGTGCCCTCACCCGTAAAATCCATCAGCGTATCGGCGAGGACGTGGAGTGCGAGTACGCCACGGACGGCGAGGTGCTGCTGGGCGTGGAGCTTTCCGCTGGCGGCGCGCGGGTGGCCTGGAGCATGCGGGAGTATTTGCGCAGGCTGGAGGAGAGCGTCATGGAGGTGCTCGAGAGCCGGGGCTACGGCGACGAGGACGCTCCGGCGGAATCCGGGGATAAACCCGCCGCCGGAACCATGAAAACGCGACCCGCCGGAGGGGGCGATGACTGACGAATCCGGCCTCGATATGCTGCGGAGCGCTTTGAATGGTCCGCTGGTGGCGGCGCGGGAGGCGGCCGATGCTCCGTTCGAGCCAGTGCTGGAGAACGTGGGCCGCATCCGTTCCATCGGGGAAGGGGTGGCCAGGGTCCGCGGCCTGCGAGGCGTGCGCTCCGAGGAATTGATCAGTTTCCGTGGCGGCCGTCTTGGTCTGGCGCTCAACGTGGACGAGAACGAGACCGGCGTGGTTATGCTGGATCCCTCGGAGTCTCTGGGCTCCGGGGACGAGGCCCGGCGCACCGGGCGGGTGCTGGACACCCTGGTGGGGCCGGAACTGCGGGGCAGGGTGGTGGATCCCAGGGGGCGTCCCCTGGACGACAAGGGACCCTTGCGCACGGCCGATCGGCTGCCGGTGGAGCGCCCGGCCCCGGCCATCATGGATCGCGCTCCGGTGCAGGAACCGTTGCAGACCGGCCTGAAGGTGGTGGACGCCCTCATCCCTGTGGGGCGCGGACAGCGGGAGTTGATCCTGGGCGATCGGCAGACAGGCAAGACAGCCGTGGCCCTGGACACCGTTCTCAACCAGAAGAACCGGGAGGTCTTTTGCATCTATTGCGGCGTGGGCAAGCGGGCATCGGCCATGGCCAAGGTCATCGCCACCCTGCGCGAGAATGGGGCCATTGACTATTCCTGCGTGGTCATGGCCACCGAGGAGGATCCGCCCGGCCTGCAATTCGCGGCCCCCTACGCGGCCATGAGCATGGGCGAGCGGATCATGGAGGAGGGCGGCGACGCCCTGGTCATCCTCGACGACCTGACCCGGCACGCCCGCGCCTACCGCGAACTCTCCCTGCTGCTGCGCCGCCCGCCGGGGCGCGAGGCCTTTCCGGGGGACATCTTCTACATCCATTCCCGGCTGCTGGAGCGCTCCACGCATCTGTCCAAGGAGCAGGGCGGCGGCTCCCTGACCGCCCTGCCCATCATCGAGACCGAGGCGCAGAACATTTCCGCCTACATCCCCACCAACCTCATCTCCATCACGGACGGGCAGATATATCTTTCCCCGGACCTGTTTCAGAAGGCCATCCTGCCCGCGGTGGACGTGGGCCGGTCGGTTTCCCGGGTGGGCGGCAAGACGCAGCTTCCCGCTTACCGGGCCGTGGCCGGCGACCTCAAGCTTGCCTATTCGCAGTTCGAGGAGTTGGAGGCGTTCTCCCGCTTCGGCACCCGGCTGGACGAGGAGACCCGCCAGACCCTTGAGCGGGGAAAACGGGTGCGTGAAGTGCTTAAGCAGGACCAGTATTCCCCGCTGCCGGTGATGGAGCAGCTGGCCCAACTTATCGCGGTCAATCAGGGCGTGCTGGACGACCTGCCTCTGGACGGCTTGGCATTCCGTGTGGCCGAGGCGGCGGCCGCCGTTGTCGCGGACATGCCCGATCTCTCGGAGAAGGTGCTCTCCGGCAAAAAACTGGACGACGCGGAGCGTGAGAGGGTGGCCGGGGCCATGGCGGACCACCTGCGCGAGGAAGCTGAAAGCAAGGAAACGGAGGAGAAGGAAAGGGGAAGTACGGAATCCGAAGGAGTGAAGTCCGAAGGCCGGAAAGCGGATAGTCCGGAGGAAGGAGCGGATGGCTGAATCCACCGAAGCCCTTGCCCGCCGCATCTCCGGGGCGGAGGACCTGCATTCCGTGGTCAAGACCATGAAGGCCATGGCCGCGGTGAACATCCGCCATTTTCAGGACGCGGCCGAATCCATGGAGCGCTACCGCCACACTGTGGAGCTGGGTTTCACAGCAGTACTGCGGTCGCGCCCCGATCTGCTCTCCCGCTCCCGCCCCGCCTTGCCTGACGCGCCGCTGGGCGCGGTCCTTTTTGGTTCGGACCAGGGCATGTGCGGGCAGCTCAACGAGGAGGTGGGGCGGCTGTATCTACGGACGCTGCGGGACGAAAACCGTGATCCGCACAAGGTTTCGCTGTTGGCCATGGGGGAGCGGCTGGCGGGCTTCGCCGAGGAGGCGGCAACCGCGCCGGAAAAAATGTTTCACGTGCCGGGCGGTGCGGACGGCATCGGCCGGCTGGTCAGGTCCATGCTCGTCTCGGTGGAGGAGTGGACCAGGCAGCGCGGCATTGAGCGGCTTGCCCTGTTCTACAGCCGGGAGGCGGAGCGGGGCGGCACCGAGGCTGTCGTGGACGAACTGCTTCCCCTGGACAGGGAGTGGATGAGGCGCCTGGCGAGGAGGGAGTGGCCCACTCGTTCCCTGCCGGTGGTGACAATGGACACCGGGGAACTGTACTCTCGGCTGGTGCGGCAGTATCTCTTTTCCGGGTTTTTCCGGGCCGTTGCCCAGTCCCTGGCCGCGGAAAACGCCGCCAGGCTGGCCTCCATGCAGGGCGCGGAGAGCAGCATCCGGGACAAATTGCGCGAACTGCGCCAGAGCTACCAGCAACAGCGGCAGAACGCCATCACCGAAGAAATCATCGACATCGTTTCCGGCTTCGAAGCATTGGAAGAGAGTGGTGAGGCCAAATGACCAGGATGAAAGGAATCGAGGCCTTCAAGCCCCTCATCGGAGCTGAGTCGGTTGAGCGCATCAAGTCCAAGGCCGCCATGGTGGACGACATGCATGTGGTGCACGTCAACTCCACCTTCTACGGCGGAGGGGTGGCCGAACTGCTCTCCTCCCTGACCATCCTCATGAACCAGCTGGGCGTGCGCACCGGCTGGCGGGTCATCCAGGGATCGCCGGATTTCTTCAGCATAACCAAAAAGATGCACAACGCCCTGCAAGGTGGCGGCATCCGCCTGACCCAGCTGAAAAAGGACATCTACGAGCGGGTGGTGGAAAAGAACGCCATGCGCAACCATTTTCAGGACCACGACCTGGTCATGGTGCATGATCCCCAGCCTTTGCCGCTCATCCAGCATTACCGCCGCCGCTGCCCATGGGTCTGGCGCTGCCATGTGGACCTTTCCGAGCCGCACGAGGAACTGTGGGACTACCTCAAGCAATTCGTCAGCCAGTACGACGCCACCATCGTCAGCACCAGGGGGTACACCCGCGACCTGGACTCGCCCCAACTCCGTTTCCACCCCGCCCTGGACCCGTTCGACTCCAAAAACGTTGAGATGGGCGAGAAGGAGATAACCGGCCGGCTGGAGCATTACGGCATCCCCACCGATAGGCCCCTGGTTGTGCAGATTTCCCGTTTCGACAAATGGAAGGATCCGGAGGGGGTGGTCGAGGCCTTCAAGAAGGCCAGGGAAGAAGTGGACGCTACCCTTGTTCTGTTGGGCAACATCGCCACCGACGACCCCGAGGGCGAGAGGGTGTACCAGTCCCTGATGGATTGCCGCGAGGAACGCATCATCATCCTCTCCAAGCAGGACACCTCCCTGGTCAACGCTTTGCAGCGGCGGGCCGCAGTGGTGGTGCAGAAGTCCATCCGCGAGGGGTTCGGCCTGACCGTGACCGAGGCCATGTGGAAGGGGACGGCCGTCGTTGGCGGCCGGGCCGGAGGTATTCCCTCCCAGATCACGGATGGCGAGAACGGATTCCTGGTGGATTCCGTTGATGAGTGTGCGGAGCGAATAAAACAGCTCATTGGCGACGAATCCCTGCGCCAGCGGCTCGGCGAGGCCGCCATTGAAACCGTGCGGGAGAACTTTCTTCTCAGCAGGCTGGCGGAGCAGCACCTGGATCTTATGGGGTCGTTCCACTCGGAGTTCACTTTGGAAGGCATGTCCACCTGTCGCGTCAATGGAGGAGACTAGGGTGCGCGTGTGCATGTTCACCAACACCTATCTGCCACACGTTGGCGGTGTGGCCCGCTCTGTGGACGCGTTCAGCCGTGACTTGGCGGCCAGGGGACACGAGGTGCTGGTGGTGGCTCCCACCTTTCCGGACAAGGAGGACGGCGAGGAGCCGGGGCCGGTGGCCGGAGTGAGCGTCTTTCGAGTCCCCGCCATCCAGAATTTCAACGGTTCGGATTTCTCGGTGCGGCTTCCCATGCCCTTCCGGCTGAGCAAGCGCATAGACGGCTTCAATCCGGACCTCATCCACTCCCACCACCCCTTCCTCCTGGGTGACGCCGCTCTGCGGGCGGCCGAGGTGCGCGGACTGCCCGTGGTCTTTACCCACCACACCATGTACGAGCGCTATACCCATTATGTGCTGGAAACCGAGGCCATGAAACGCTTCGTGATCCAGCTTTCCACCGGCTACGCCAACCTGGTGGACCGGGTTGTGGCTCCATCCGAGAGCGTTGCCGAGGTGTTGCGGCGACGCAAGGTCAAGACGCCCATCCGGGTGGTGCCCACCGGAGTGGATACGAAATTCTTCGCCTCCGGTGACGGTGAGCGGTTCCGAGTCAAACACGGCATCGAAACGAGTACGCCTGTTGTCGGCCATCTGGGCAGATTGGCTTTCGAGAAGAATCTCGACTACCTGGGGCGTGCCGTCGCCGAGTACCTTCGCCATAACGAAGGCGTTTTCCTGGTGGCAGGGAACGGGCCGGCGGAAAAGCGGCTGCGGAACATCTTTTCGGAGGAAAAGCTCAAGGGGCACCTGCTGCTGGTCGGCATGCTGCAAGGGGACGACTTGGCCGACTGCTACAAGGCCATGGACGTTTTCACCTTTGCCTCCACTTCGGAAACCCAGGGCATGGTGCTGACCGAGGCCATGGCCTCCGGAACGCCGGTGGTGGCCCTGGATGCTCCCGGCGCGCGCGAGGTGGTGGAGGACGGCCGCAACGGACGCCTGCTCCCCGAGGAGACGAAACCGGAGGATTTCGCGTCGGCCATCGGCGAGGCCCTGGAGAAGTCGGACTCGTGGCGTTCCCGAGCGGCCGGACGGGCCGAGGAATTCTCCCGCGACACCTGCGCGGAGAAGCTGCTGGACCTGTACCGGGAGATTCTGGCCGAGCGGCCGGAAACGGAACGTCCGCAGGAAGATTGGTTGGAGACTCTGGAGATCGTGCAGCGCAGGCTGCGCACGGAGTGGGACATGCTGGGCGAAAAGGCCAAGGCCGCCCTGGAGGCGCTGGAGATGGGCCGTGGGTAGAAAGCTCGATTTGACTCAGGTCAAGGCGGCGGCCGAGGTCGCTTGGCCGAGTGGCCCCATGTGCGACACAGCCCGGCTTGCGGACCTGACACCGGAGGTTGTCCGAGAGGCATTCGAGGAGGCCTGCGCGCGCCACGGCTGGCCGAATTGCCCGCGTTGCGCCGAGGAGCGCACCTACCCGCTGAAGGAGGGCAGGCGTCGCTGTTCATCCTGCGGCTACACCTTCGGCCTTTTCACGCGGCGCTGGGCCGGCAAGCTCAGCGCCGCCCCGGGACGCTGGCTTGAATTCTTGAGGGCTTTCGCGGAGGGCGAGAGCGTCAGTTCGGCCTCGAGCAAAACGGACGCCGCCTACAACACGGTTCTCAAGGCCTATAACGTCATGCGTCAGGCCATCCTGTGCCTTCTGGAAGGACACGAAAGCTTTTTTTCCCCGGAAGGCGACCTCCTGGTCGCCTGCACCGCTCAGGATTCGGGCAGGGGCGGCGGAGGCTGCGACGATTGCCTGATGCCCGTGCTGACCTTGCGCGAGGACGGTCGCGGTGTCGATATGACCGTGCACCCGGCGTTGCGCTCCCGGGACGTGGTTTCCATGCCGCTGGCCAAGAAGGCTTGGCGGCAGATCATCTACACCGAACCGTTCAAGGGGTCGGACTCGCTTCTTTTCTCCTGTTGCAAGCAGGCCTTCGAGAATCTTCGCAGCGTTTTCCTGGACGACTCGCTACCCCTGGACAGGGGCTCATTTCTCTACTCCACCGAACGCCTATTCAGCCAAACACCATGCTATAGCCTGGAAAAATATTATCTGTTTTTGGCCGAATCCGCTTTCCGCCACGACAGAAGTCCGGGCCGGATCAAAATGGACTTGCTGGATGCCCTTTGCCGTCCGGTGCCAAATCTTGCGCATGTCAGATAGGGCGTGACCTCCCCGCCCGGCGTACGCAGAGTACACTAAGAGTGTGGTCGGCACCGTCCGGCCGGCGTACGGCAGGGACAACCGAACCAAGGGGAGGCCATGCAGAAACGCAGTACATTCCGCACCATTGGGCTGGTAGTCCTGGGGCTCGTTCTGGGCGCACCCATATTCCATTTCACCATCGTGGCCATGGCCGAAACCTCGACCCCCGAGTTTTGCGGCACCTGCCACGAGATACAGCCGGCGGTGGAAAACTGGAGCACTTCCACCCACGCCAACAATGAGCGCGGCGTGGTGGCCGACTGCATGGATTGCCACATCCCGCCGCCGGAGAACGTGGCCCAGTTCGTCTACCTCAAATCCAAGCACGGCCTGCGTGACATCACCAGCCACTTGATCAACGGCCCCGAGGGTTACGACCGGGAGGAGGCCCGGGAGGGTGCCTGGGGCGAGATCGAGAACGAGTGGTGCATGCGCTGCCACGACAGGCTGCTGGACATGCCCAACAAGCGTGGAGCCATGCTGGCCCACCGCAGCGTGCTCTACGCCAGGCCGGGTAACGAGAAGAAGTGCACCGATTGCCACTACAATCTGGTGCACGTCGACCGTGGGTTCCACGAGTACGCCAACCTGCGCGAGGTGCCCTACCGCTCTCCGGGCTTGCGCCAGGTGGGGAACAACTAGCCGAGGAGGAGGACATGCGAGGCAAAGGGTTTGTGATCGGCGTGGTCTGCGCCGCCATTGGACTGGTCGCCGTGGCGTTCTGTTCGCCGGGACTGGCCCAGGAGGAACAGGAGCTACCGCCCAATTTCCCCAAGGTACGCGAATTCAGGTTGGAGCGGGCCATGCCCGAGCAGGCCGTGGCCTGCATCGAATGCCACAAGCAGACCACGCCCGGAATCTTCAGCGACTGGGCTGCCAGCGACCATGCTGATTCCGGCATCACCTGCCTGGACTGCCACTTGGCCAAGCCCAACGACCCGGACATCGCCAAGGACCATGAAAAGTACTACGACCGGGACGACCTGCCTTACGGCGAGGCCAAGTACGAGGTGCCCATTGCGGCCATTGTCTCGCCCAAGGACTGTTCCCGCTGCCATCCCGACGAGACTAAGCAGTACGCCAAGTCCAAGCACGCCAACACGCTTGAGATCATCTGGAAGATCGACTTCTGGCTCAACGACGGCATGAACAATGCCAACGAGCGTCAGACTGGCTGCTTCGCCTGCCACGGCACCGTTGTCACGGTTGACGACGAGGGCAAGATCGACCCCGACACCTGGCCCAACGTGGGTGTGGGGCGCATCAACCCCGATGGCTCCAAGGGCAGCTGCTCCTCCTGCCACACCCGTCACCGCTTCGACGTGGCCGAGGCGCGCCGCCCCGAGGCTTGCGACCAGTGCCACCTTGGCCCCGACCATCCGCAGATCGAGATCTACGAGGAATCCAAGCACGGCACGCTCTACCACGCCTACCAGGACGAGTATAACTTCGACGCCGCTCCCGGCACCTGGACTCCAGGCGAGGATTACCGTGCGCCCACCTGCGCGTCCTGCCACATGTCCGGTGTGGGCACCGTGTCCACCACGCACGACGTGACCGAGCGGCTCTCCTGGGAGACCCAGGCTCCGCTGACCGTCCGCCCCTCCGAGTTCGGCGCCTTCCCGGCCGACACCAACTGGGAGGAGGAACGGGACAAGATGAAGTCCATCTGCAACCAGTGCCATGGTGACGCCTGGACCAACGATCACTACACAAGCCTGGATAACGCGGTGGAGAACTACAACGAAAACTACTTCAAGCCCGCCAAGGCCAAGCTGGATGAGCTCTATGAGAAGGGGCTCATGGACGACAGCAAGTTCTTTGACGAGCCTCTGGAGTGGGAATTCTACGAATTGTGGCACCACGAGGGCCGCAGGGCGCGCATGGGCGTGGCCATGATGGCTCCGGACTACGCCTGGTGGCATGGCTTCTATGAGTGCAAACACCGCTTCGCCGACTTCATGGAGCGGGCCAACACCATGATCAAGACCGGGCAGAAGTCCATCAAGTGGGAGCACTTCCCCGGCGCCACCGGAGACACCACCAAACCGGCGGTCATCTTCGGCAAGCAGGGCGGCTGAGCCGCACCTTTCGAACCGAAGGCCAAAACGGCCCGCGCCTCAGGCGCGGGCCGCTTTTTTGTCTCTCCCTCGTTGCGGCGGATTTGTGAACACGCTATGAGGGGGCCTATGGGAGAAAAACCATGACCAAACCGCCGCGGGAACACCACGCGCCCGAGGACGCCGAGAGCCTGCGCCGTGAAAACGAGGAACTCCGGGAACGCTTGGCGGAACTGGAGCACGCGGCCCGCGAGGCCCAGGAGGCCAGGCGTGAACAGGACGCGGTCAACCGGCTGATTCCCTGGGGCCTGTGGAGCGCGGACTCCGGCGGCAGAGACCTGCGCTTCGGAGCCCCCTTTCTGGAAATGCTGGGCGTGGAACAGGCGGATTTTTCCTACGATCTCTGGGCCGCCCGGCTGCATCCGGACGACAAGGAACAGGTCACGGCCAACTGGAAGGCATCGCGCCGCAAGCGGGCTTTCTGGTCCCAGGAGTACCGCATACGGGACAAGGAGGGTAATTACCGCTCGGTATTCTCCAGGGGGGCTCCGGTTTACGACGAGGACGAATCCATGGGGGGCTGGGTCGGCGTCTGCCTGGACATGGACCACCGCAAGCACCTTGAGCAGAGTCTGCGGCGGGCCAAGGAGCAGGCGGAGGCAGCTTCCCGCGCCAAAACCGACTTCCTGGTCAACCTCAGCCATGAGTTGCGTTCGCCGGTTACGGGCATTCTGGGCACCGCAGAGGTGATGAGCCGCCGGGAGCCCACACCCGAGCAGCGGGAAGCTCTGGAGCTTATTCGGCTCTCGGGCAACGCCATGATGGGGCTGGTCAACGACCTGCGCGATATCTCGCGGCTGGACAAAGGCTGCGTGGAATTGCGGCGTATCGACTTCGATCTCGAGGGAACCTTGGAGGAAGCCCTTTCCATCTATACCTATCTAGCCAGAGAGAAGGGGCTGGCGCTGCGCACGAGCCTCGGGAAGGGCGTTCCAGAGTGGGTGCGCGGAGACCCGCACCGACTGGGGCAGATTTTGCGCAACCTGGTTGGCAATGCACTCAAATACACCGTGAGCGGATCGGTTTCCGTGGAGGTGGAGCTCGTTTCGGAGAAGGGAGGCGAGGTCGAATTGCTCTTCAGCGTTTCCGACACCGGACCGGGCATAGCCAAGGACCGGGTGGCCAATCTCTATCAGAGCCTCAAGCAGAAGAGTTCCCCGGACAGGCTGGGCGGCGCCGGGGTCGGCCTTACCCTTGTCGGCCGCCTGGTCGACCTCATGGGGGGTGATGTTTCCGTTTCAAGCCGCGAGGGAAAAGGAAGCAGCTTCTATTTTAATCTCCCCTTGCTCCGGGGGGAGAAACCGGAAGCCGGGGGGGAGCAGCCCGAACTCGCCGCGCAATCGAATGCGTGGCGGTTGAGTCAGCCGGGACCGCGCGTCCTGGTGGTGGAGGACAACAGGGTCAACCAGCGGTTCCTGCTGACCCTCCTGGAGGACGAGGGGTACAGGGTGAAGCTGGCCGAAAACGGTCAGGACGCGCTGGATGTCCTGGATTCCGGAGAGACGTTCGACGTGGTGCTCATGGACGTGCAGATGCCCGGCATGGACGGTCTGGAGGCCACCCGCCGAATTCGCCGGGAGCGGCGCGCCTGGTACAGCGACATACCCATCATCGGCCTGAGTGCTTACGCAATGAAGGGGGACAGGGAACGCTTCCTCAGTGAAGGCATGGACGAGTACCTGCCGAAGCCGGTGAATATCGACGACCTGTGGGAGTCCCTGCGCCTTTACGCCCGCGCGCCGGAGGGTGAAGACCCGGATCGGGACGCCCGTTTGATCGACCATGCCTTCCTGCGCGAAACGTACAGGGGCAAGGAGGATTTGCTTCGGCGGCTGGTGGGCGAGTTCGCCAACGAGACCGTACGTATGCGCCATGCGTTAAGCGAGGCCAGGGAAAAGGGCGGAATCGAGGAAGCCGCCCGGCTGGCGCACGGCATAGGCAGCCAAGCCGGCACCCTGGGCTTGCCCAGGCTGCGCTCGCGGGCCCTGGAGGCTGAGCGGATCATCAAGGAGAGTGATCGAGACGAGGCGGACCGCGCGGTTGCCAGGCTGGAGGAGGCCGTTTCGGAGGGGCTGGATGCACTGCGCCGGGAGACCGGCGTCAGCAACTAGCCGAAGATTGCGTTGCGTTTGCTGCGAAGGAAGGAATACAGGGTAGTGGACTTGCCCTTGAGGTCCAGCTTCTTGCGGATGTTCTTGCGGTGCGTCTGAATGGTCTCCAGGGAGGAGTTCAGCAGGTCCGCGATTTCCTTGGTGCTCTTTTTGGTAAGGATGTATTGGCAGACCTCGATTTCCGTCGGGGTCAGCTTGAGCAGGGCATCGTCCAGGCCCGATGAGGACGGATCCTTGGCCAAGTCGCGCACCATGGACATGGCGCTTTCCTTGAGCTCCAGGCGAACATCGCGGTCATCCGTGTCCGCCATTTTTTCCAGAATCGGTGAGAGTGTCACCTCGGCCGAGTGCAGAAATTCCTTCTGCAGTTCCGACTTCTCGTCCTCGAAGGAGCGGGAGAGGTTGCGCAGGGTGGAGCTGAGATCGTCGCTGCGCCGTTTTTCCTCTTCCAAATCCTCGCTGAGCAGCCGCTCCCGGCTGAGATCGCGGAAGATGAGGTAGAAAAGCGATTTCTCAGCCAGATTGGCGCGGCAGACGGTGGTTTCAACCGGGAAGCTCCCTCCGGCGGTGTCGACGGCCTCCTGCTCCCCGATCCAGGTCTCCTCGTCCCCGAGCCGCCGCAGGATCTGGTTCAGGCCGTGGGCCGAACGGATGCTGAGCAATTCGTCCAATCCCGAGCCCAGCAGGTCGGAGAGGGCGGTCTGGAACAGTTCGCAGGCGGGTTGGTTGGCGGAAACGACCTTTCCTTCCTCGCTGATGAGCAAAAGCGGATTGCGTGTCAGGTGAAACAGGGTGTCGAAAAGCTTTTCCGCCTCGTTCAGCGCGAACTGCTTCCTTTCCAGTTTGGTCCGCAGGGGGGAGAGCAGCGGGTCGAAGTCGTCCTCCCGTTGCAGCAACCAGAGATGCCCGGTTTCCTCTCCGACATCCAAGGGGATGCAGCGAACGGCCATGGCGGTGCCGTCCTTGGCGGATCGCGCCTGGATGAACCTCTCGGGGCGGTCCTGGGCGTTGAGGTTGAGCAGGTCCGGAACGTGGACGTCTTTCCCCCGGGTCTTGGGGTAGAAGGACTTGGCTCTGGGGGTGACGCGCAGCAGCTTGCCCCGCGCGTCGCTGAGGATGGCGGGCAGTCCCAGGTCTTCCAGAAGGTCCAGGCAAGCGCCGGGATCATTGGTCGGAAGCGCGATCGTCTCTTTCGTCATGATGGTGCCCACCTGTTTATCATAACTGAAGTCCGGGGCAAGCCCTTTCTTTTATTCCGGCCATAATGCCGCGCCGCGCGGGAGCCCGCCACCCCGGTGAAAGGCTCGCCCCGAAAGCTCACCACTTTGTCACCTTGGGGAGGGCAAAAAGGTTTTCTAAACAGGCAACATGCGTACGGCGGAAGGTTGCCTGGGCGGTAATACCTGCGAGAGACCCGTGCGTGCGCGATTGCGGTGTGTCCCAAGTCCAGCGGGAAAATCGGTGAAATGGCGCAAAGCCCTCACTCTCCCTTCGTGAACCAGCCACGCCGGCGGGCGTGCGCGGTAAAACGGAACAGCGGGAAGAATCATGAAAATCGGAGAATTGTACAAGACCGCGGACTGGAAGAGCGAAAAGCACGTCCCGGTGATTGAATGTCCGGACAGCGTGGCCAGGGACGACTTTTTCCAGATTACGGTTTCTCTGGGCAAGGAAGTGGCCCATCCCAACACCACCGAGCACCACATCTCCTGGATCGAGGTGTATTTCATGCCAGAAGGGGAAAAATTCGTGCAGCAGGTTGCCCGGTTCGAGTTCAGCGCCCACGGCCAGTCGGTGGAAGGCCCAAACGAGGGGACGGTGTACACCCACCACACCGGCACCTGCTCAATGAAGACCGGCAAGCCGGGAACCATTCTCGCCACGGCCTATTGCAACATCCACGGCCTTTGGGAGAATTCGAGGAAGATCGGGATTTCGTGAATCCAAGGAGAACCTGGAGCGCCCCCCGCGTGCCGATCCCATCCCCCTGAACCCGGGGGCGCTCCTTTTCCTGAAACCGCGACGGAGATGGCATGCAGGAAGACGACCCCCGCATAAAGAACCTCGAGGACAGGCTGCGCCAGTGGCGGGCGAAGCTATCCGAACTTCGGAGCAAAGCTGACGCCGCCGAAGCCGAGACGCGAATCGAGTGGAGATCGCGGATTCGGGACCTTGAGGCCAAGCGGGACGACCTGGAGCAGCGAATCCGCAGATACAAGGAGTCGGGCAGCGATGCGGCCGAGGAATTGCGCACGGGGGCGGAGAAGGCGGCCAAGCAGCTCGGCCAGGCCCTGAACAAAGCGCTTTCCAGATTCTGAAGGATTTCCCTGAACCGCTCATTCCCCCGACGGAAGCGTCCTGTTCTCCCCCTGGCGGACGCTTCCCTTCTCCGGCCCCCTTCTTCACCGTGGAAGGGGGCCGTTTTTCTTTTCTGTCGGTGGCTCAGGCGTAGCCGGCGCTCTCAATCTGCTCGCGGATTATGGCGGCCGAATGTTTGAGCTTCTCCGCCTCGTCGTCAGCCAAGGTCGCCAGAATCTGGCTCTCCACGCCCTGCGCGCCGACCACGCTGGGCAGGGAGAGGCAGACGTTCTCCAGGCCGTAGTATCCTGAGACGAGGCTGGATACGGTCAGCACGCTGTGCTGGTTGTTGAAGACGGCCTCGGTGATGCGGGCCATGGCCAGGGCCACGGCGTAATAGGTGGAGCCCTTGCGCTTGATGATCTCGTAAGCCGCCCGCCGCACCTTCTCCTCGATGGTGTCGCGGATGTCCAGCAGGCAGGACTTCCGGCAGGTTGGGCAGAACTCGTGCAGCGGCGTGCCGGCTATGTTCACCCGGCTCCAGACCGCGAACTCCGAATCCCCGTGCTCTCCGATGATGTGGGCGTGGACGCTTCGGGGGTCCAGGCGGCAATGGTTGGAGAGCAGGTAGCGGAAGCGGGAACTGTCCAGAACCGTCCCCGAGCCGATGACTTGCCCTGGCGGCAGGCCTGACTCCTTGAGGGCGACATAGGTCAATACGTCCACAGGGTTGGAGACAATGAGCAGGATGGGATCGTGATTTTGCTCCATGACCCGGGCAACCACCTCGCGCATTATCTCGGCATTGCGCCGGGTGAGGTCCAGCCTGGTTTCGCCGGGTTTCTGCGAGGCTCCGGCCGTGATGACCACCAGTTGCGCGCCGCGGCAGAGCTCGTAGCCCCCCGCCTCCACCTTGGCCGGCTGGGCCAGGGAGAGTCCGTCGTTGATGTCCCTGGCCTCGCCCTCGGCCCGCTCCCTCGAGCGGTTTATCAGCCCCATCTCGTGGACGAGCCCCTTGATGGTCAGCACATAGGCGTAGGTCGCCCCCACATCTCCAGTGCCGATTACAGCCACGCGGGAGGCGGAGACATCCGCCGCCTGGCTCATGGCTGCCGCTCCGATGTCGCGTTGGCGGATGCGAAACGCGAATCGAGGGACTGGATGGCCGACTCCAGTCGGTCCAATGCATTGGCCGCGCCCTGGTAGTCGCGCCTGCCAAAGGAGTCGAGGTATCGCTGAAAGGCCTCGGACGCTCGGCCCACAAGCTCCCGTACGGTATCGTCCTCCGCCGCGGATGGAGCGGAAAGTCCGGGGAGGGCGGTTCGATCCGTGGCAGCTGGGGGGGGACCATCACCGAACAGGCCGCGCAGGGCCTCCTCGAAGCTGTCGGCGTAGCTTAGATCGTCGCCGTGCATGACGGCCACAAGGCGCAGCTCGGGATAGGCCGCGGTCTCGGCCTGCAGATAAATGGGCTCCACGTAGAGCAGCGTCTGGTCCACAGGGATGGCCAGCACGTTGCCCCGAATAACCCGTGAACCGCGCTGGTCCCACAAGGAGAGCTGGCTGGAGAGCCAACGGTCCTGGTCGATCTTTGTCTCCACCTGCTGCGGCCCGAGCACGCGCTTTTCCTTGGGGAACTTGTAGGCCAGGAAACGGCCGTAGTTCTCGCCGTCGCACATGCCCGCGATCCAGCCGATTAGAACCTGGCGGTTTTTGGGAGTGAACGGCTGGATAAGCACGAACTCCAGCTCCTCCTCGCCGGGAGGACGCCACATGATGTAGTAGGGCTGCACCGGCTGCACTTGGCCGTAGTACTTTTCCGTGGCCCGCACCCACAGGTCCTCCTGGTTGTAGAACACCGCCGGGTTGGTCATGTGGTACTTGGCGTAGACCATGCCCTGCAGCAGCAGCATGTCCTGCGGGTAGCGGACGTGCTTCTCCAGGTTGTCCGGCATCTCCGAGCGCGGCTTGAACAGGCCGGGAAAGGCGTTGTCCCAGGCTCGGATGAGGGGGTCGTCCGGGGTAAAGACATACAAATCCACCGAGCCGTTGAATGCGTCCACCACCACCTTGACCGAGTTGCGGACGTAGTTGACCCGCTCCGGCCCAGGCCCGCCGCCTTCCGCCCGGCGGAAGAACGGCCCCTGCCTGGGGTCGCGCACCGCTGTGGGTTGCCCGCCGAAGGCGAAGGGCTCGCTGTACGGGTAGTCGTCCGAGGTGGTGTAGGCATCGAGAATCCAGTACATGCGGCCTTCGGAAAGCACCGTGTAGGGGTCGTCGTCCAGGTGGAGGAATGGGGCCAGCGTCTGGACACGTTCCCGGACAGTGCGGCGGAAGAGGATGCGGCTCTCCTTGGTCGGGTAGCCCGAGAGAAAGAGCTTGGTACCGTCGAACTTCCAGCCGAAAAGGAACTTGCGCCACAGGTTGGACAGCTCCACGCCGCCTGTGCCCGGGTAGTCGATGTAGGCGTTCTCCTCGCCCTTGGGGTAGTCGAACTCCTGCTCGCTGGAATTGGCGATGACGTGTTCGTCGGTCAACTCGCCGTAATAAATCTGGGGTCTTTTCACCTCCAGCTCCGGGTGGGTGCTCACCGGCGGAATGTCCTTGATGAGCAGGTCGGGCAGGCCCTGGGGGGTGAACTCGCTGACCCCGGTCATGGTCAGGCCGTAGCCGTGGGTGTACTTGAAGCGGCGGTTGACGAATGTCTGGCTGCCCTCGGGCAGGTTGTCCACTTCCATTTCCCTGGCTGAAACCATGACCTGACGGTAATCGCCGCCGAAGTGGTAACGGTCGATGTCCACATCCACGAATTCGTAGTAGAGGCGGATTTCCTGGAACTGCTTGTAGACCGAGTCCAGGGCCCGCCAATCCCACAGCCTGATGTTCGCGAACAGGTCGCGGTTATTATCCACCGTGGCTTGGGTGAATCCTTCCTTGGCGGGGAACTCGCGCTCCTCCACCCGGTCCAGCCCGAAGGCCTTCCTGGTGAAGGCGATGTTGTGCTCGATGTAGGGTTCCTCGAAGGTGATTTCGTTGGGCTCCACCCGCAACCATTGGAACGCGCCCGGTAGCACGTCGCCCAGGCCGATCCACAGGACGGCCATCACCGCACCGGTGGCGGCCAGCCCCTTGAGCAGGGAGGGCAGGGGGAGCGGGAGGCGGTCGGTCAGCCGCAGCATTTTTTGCCTCGCCGGACCGATGAGCAAAACAGCCCCGATAGCCATGGCGGCCAGGCCGAGGAGCAGCAGGGAGGGCATCCGGATGTTCACATCGGTCCAGCCGGCCCCGTTCACCGTGCCGAGGCTGGAATGCAGCAGGTGGTAGCGTTCCAGCAGCCGTCCGGCGCCCAGCACCAGAAGGAAGGCCCCGGCGCAGCGGGCCAGGGGCAAAGGGGAGGCGGCCGGGGCGATGATGGCGTCTTCCATGGCTCGCTCGCGCGCGTCGCGGAAAGAGAAGAAGGCGCTGCCCGCCAGGCTGAAGAGGGCGGTGGTGAAGAGCAGGCGGACAAGTGCGTCCAGCAGGGGCAGGCTGAAAAGGTAGAAGGAGACAGGCATGCCCAGAATGGGGTCCATCTCCGGCGTTTCAGCGCGATTGAGAAAGAGAAGGATGGTTTCCCAGGAAGCCGCTCCCCAGAACAGTCCGGCCAGGCCACAGGCTCCGGCGGTGACCCCCCTTGGCCCGGCCAGGGGCCCCAGCCCGGAGGTCAGTCCCAGGCTGATGAGCAGGGCGGCGGCTCCGCCCCCCAGGGCGGAAAGCCATTGGGCGAGGAATACGTCCCAGAACCTGGCTTCATAGCCCAGCGACTCGAACCAGAGAAATTCGCCCCAGAACCCCATGAACCAGAACAGGAACAGGGTTCCGAGGCCGAGAATCACTCCGGTGGCGAGCCTCCCGCCGGACCCGCGGGCCTTGCCCGTGGCCACCAGAAATCCCGCCACGGCCATGAGGGCCAGGAATATGGCGATATACATGGCTAGGAGATGTCCTCCCAGTCTTCGCCCTCGGGGATGAATTCATCGGACGGTGCCACCGTGGTGCCGTCCTCGACGCCGTCGAAGGTTTCCTCGTCCGTCTTTTCGCCGTACAGCAACTCCTGCTCTTCGTCGGTCTCCTCCACTTCAAGGCCGGGGGCGTTCTCCCTGCGCTGCCAGGCGGTCGGGTCGATGCGGATGGCGTTGTCCACGATTTCCAGGTCGAGCGTGTCCTCCAGAAGCTGCCGAAGAACCGCCAGGCCGCGGTTGGACGGCAACGATCCCTCCAGCAGGAGCTTACCGTCCCGGGCCTCGATCCGCAGATCACGCACCTCGACGCGTCCGTCGGCGATGATCTTGTCCAGCACCGCCTTGGGAAGCTCCGCGTCGGTCATGCCTTCCAAGGGACCGGTGGGGACCGTGCCTCTCGGCGTTTCGGGATCGGTGGGGGGCATTCTCTCTCCTTGTATTCTCTTGCCGGAGGGGCCGGGAGCCAAAACCCCCGGACCGCCCCGTTATTCGTTGATGGAATCCATGAGCCTGCGGTCGGCAGCCAAGACCACGTCCTTGCCCTGCGGGCCCGGCTCCACGCGGAATTCGCCTATGCCATGCAATTCTACTGTGTCGCCGTTTTTCAGTCCCCGGTCAATGGCCATGAACACGGCGTCCATGGCGCGCTCCGCGTCGTCCGCGTCGGCCAGCACTTTGGGCATGGCGTCCTGCGGGGCGTTGATGAAGCCTTTCTTGTCGATCATGTTTGCCTCTTGAAAAGGGGTTTTTGGTAGGAAAGAAAAGTGTCCTTTTCCGATTTGTCCAATTGAAGGCATAATTGGATGGGGGGCCAGGGGGGAAAAGGGGGACTTACCAGTGAGGAACGCCGCCCACCCGTTTCTTCCCCGCGCTTTCCCCTGTGGCGTGTCCGTGGAAAGCGGTTAGGAGCATGAGAAGGACACGGACGCGGTTGACCTTCCGACGTTGTGGTGAGACAAACTGAAGCAAGTATCTCTCATTCCCTATCAAGGAGAGCGACATGAACGAACGCAGCGGCGCAGTGACATTCCAGGGCGATCCTCTGACCTTGCTGGGCGACATGCCCAAGCCGGGGGACAAGGCCCCCGAGTTTACCGTGTTGAGCAATTCGCTGGAGGCCAAGAGCCTGTCCGACTTCAAGGAGCAGGTGCTCATCGTGGCGGCCGTGCCCTCGCTGGACACCTCGGTTTGCTCCCGCGAGGCCAGGACGTTCAACGACAAGGCGGCGGGGCTGCCCGCGGAGACGCGCATCCTCATCGTGAGTATGGACTTGCCCTTCGCCCAGGCCCGCTGGGCCGACGAAGCCGGGGCGGACCGCATCACCACGCTCTCCGACCACAAGGAGGCGTCATTCGGAACGGCCTACGGCGTGCTGGTCAAGGAGTTGCGCCTGCTGGCCCGCTCGATTTTCGTCATCGGACCCGACCGCACCATCTCCCACGTGGAACTGGTGGGCGAGATGACCGACGAACCGGACTACGAGGCGGCCCTGACCGCCGCCTCCAAACTGGGCTGATCCCCACGAACAAACCAAGGAGGCTGCAATGGCTACGAGCAAGGGTGAAGTCTACAAGTGCGAGGCTTGTGGCAACGTTGTCGAGGTCAAGCAAGGCGGGGGAGGCGATCTTGTCTGCTGCGGCGAGAACATGAAGCTCCTCAACGCCGAGGAAGCCAAGCAGTACGGCTAGCCAAACCGGGGCCCGGGCGACCGGGCCCCTTAAGCGAGGATACATGCTGCTCCGATGGATTCCGTGGAATTTCATCATCAGGAAGGCCGCCAAGCACCACGGCATAATCGACCCCGCTTCGGTGATGGCCAAGGTCCGCAGTTTCTCCCAGCCCTCGGAGGTGAAGGAACCCATTGAGCTCCTGCGGGCGGGAATCATTTTCCAGGCACGCGGATTGGTCAACACGAGGGCAATACAGTTCAACCTCGACTGGGTCTGGCCCTACTGGGTGGAGCGACAGTTCAACCCGGAGGACCCGTCCTTCATCCCGCGCGCCTACTCCTTCACCCACATCAACCTCACCCAGCGCGACTGGAGCGCCGTGGGGCTGCCGGACGTGCCGTTGTACCCCATCGTGGACCCGCGCGGGTTGGTCACGCCGCTGTATGACGGCTGGTCGCTGGATTTCTGGGTTCTGGGCGACGACGGCCGCAGACTCCTACCCTCCAAGCTGGACGAGGTGGAGCAGACGCTGGGCATGGAAGACGCCTCCGTCCGCACCGATTGCGTTGACAGCGGCATGCGGGTGTCCTCCACGGCTCGACAGGTCATGGACGGGGGGAAGCCCCGGCTCCTGGTGGATTTGCTGGGCGAAAGCGAAGTGGACGGCTGGCTGGCGGTAACCTTGCGCCCCTACAACCCGGAAGGGGTGCGCTTCATTGAGAAGGTGGAGTGCGGGGCCGGACGCGACTCCTGGCTGGTGGACGGCGAGGAGGAGATTCATTTCGGCAAGGTGCCGGATAAGATGCTGGTTTCCTCCTTCGACGAGGGAGACGTGCTGCACAAGGTCGACCACAAGGCGGAGGGAACCTCCGGAACCTGCCGGGTGGGCATGGTCAGCGCGGCGGCGCTGTTCCGCCTGAAGGCTGGCAAGCCCCGCGAAATGCGACTGAAGATATCTCTGGAAAGCGACCTCAAGGAGCACTACCCCGAGGCCAGGCCCAGGGGAGAGACCTGGTCGGGGATTCTCGAAGAAACCGCCGGGCTGGACATTCCGGACGAGCGCGTCAAATACGTCTACGACAGCGCGGTGCGAACGCTCGTCATGCTTTCGGCGCACGAGATCGTGCCCGGTCCGTACAACTACCGCCGGTTCTGGTTCCGCGACGCCGCCTTGATGCTCAACGCGGTGCTGGCCCTGGGGCTCGGCGGGCGCGCCGAGCGCATCCTCTCCATGTTCCCCGAGCAGCAGCGCCGGGACGGCTACTTCCGTTCCCAGGAAGGGGAGTGGGACTCCAACGGCCAAGTGCTGTGGATTTACGACCGATTCCAACGCCTCACCGGGCGAGGTCTGGACGAAAAGACGCGGAAGGCGGTGCGAAAAGGTGCCGAGTGGTTCCGCAGCAAGCGCATAACCAATCGTCCGGGCAACCCGGAGAACGGGTTGCTTCCCGCGGGATTCAGCGCGGAGCATCTGGGGCCCAATGACTACTACTACTGGGACGATTTCTGGGGCGTGGCGGGACTGCGCTGCGCCGCGCGGCTCTTGGAAGGCCACGCCGGAGAGGACGAGATCCGCTCCTGGCGGGACCTGGCGGACGAGTTCGAGGAGACGATCTGGAATTCCGTGAAGCAGAGTCCGGGATTCCGGCGCAGGGGGGGCATCCCGGCGTCCCCCTACCGGCGCATGGACGCGGGAGCCATCGGCTCCATGGTGGCCGACTACCCCTTGCAGCTCACGGACACTGAGCACGAGGCCATGAACGTCACCCTGGAGTATCTGCACGCCAAGTGCTTCCACAAGGGCGGCTTTTTCCAGGACATGGTCCACTCCGGCATGAACGCCTACCTCACCTTCGCCATCGGCCAGAGTTTCCTGCGGGCAGGGGACAGGAGAGTGGACGACATCGTCCAGGACATGGCCCGGCTCGCTTCACCCACCGGGCATTGGCCAGAGGCCATCCATCCCTTCTCCGGAGGCGGCTGCATGGGCGACGGCCAGCACGGCTGGGCAGCGGCCGAGTGGATCATGCTCATTCGAAACCTCTTCGTGCGCGAGGAGTGGGAGAAGCTCGTCCTGGGTGCGGGCATCCAGCCGTCTTGGATGAAGTCGGGCGAGCCCATCGCCTTCGGCCCCACGCTGACGCCCCACGGCAGAGTTGCCGTGCGGGTGGATCACGGGGACGGCGGGCCGGTTTTCCACGTGGACGCGGTCTGGCGTGAAAAGGCGCCGGAGATGATTATCGCCGTGCCCGGCTACAAGCGGATCAAGGTGGACCCGTCCGTGGAAAGCTACGTCCTCGAGCCGGAGAAATAGCGGTCGATGCGCCAGCCGCTCACCGTCTGCGACGTGGTGCAGACGTACAGCCCCATCAGCGGCGGGGTGAAGAGCTACGTCAACGACAAGCGCGCCTTCGTGGCCGGACGGGAGGACCTGCGGCAGATTCTGGTCATCCCCGGCGAGAAGAGTTCCAGGCATACGGAGGAACGGACCACCACCTACCACATAGCCTCCCCGCGCCTGCCCGGCTCCAAGAGTTACCGGCTGCTGATCAACAAGGCGGCTGTGGACCGCATCGTGGCCAGGGACAAACCGGACGTCATCGAGGTTTCCGACGCCTATCAGCCCGCCTGGTTCGCACTGTGGGCCGGTGGGAACCTGGATATCCCCGTGGTTGGCTTTTACCACTCCGACTATCCCCGCTCCTACGGCCGCGACCTGGAGCGCGGTCTGGGGTCGGACACTTTGGGAGGCGTGGTCACGGACGCCATCGAGGGCTACCTAGCCTCCCTGTACAACAAGATGGCCGCCACCATCACTTCAACCAAGCTCTTCGAGTCACGGCTTAGGGACATGGGCGTGGAGCGGGTCGTCCGCGTACCCCTTGGCTGCGACACTGATGTCTTCCGGCCCCTGGATTCCCGGGCGAAGGTGCTGGACAGGCTTGGGTTGCCGCTCGGGACGTACCTGCTGCTTTTCGTTGGCCGGTTCGCCCCAATGAAGAACATTTCCGCCCTGCTGGCAATGATGGAGGAGTTCGGCGAGGGGGAGCGCCCGGTACATCTGGTTCTCACCGGCGACGGGGAGGATGCGGAGGTGGTGCGGCGGGCCGCGGAGAGTCGGGATGACATCACCTGGATTCCCTACGCCTCGGACCGCGAGGAACTGGTCGAAGTCTACAGCGCGGCTGATTTATTCTGCAATCCTGGCACGCACGAGACTTTCGGCCTGGTCTCGGTGGAGGCCCAGTCATGCGGCACCCGGGTGTTGGGCGTGAAGGATGGCGGCATGGGGGAAACGCTGGAAGGGGAGGAGTCGCTCATCGAAGCCGACGCGCCGGAGGCAAAGGCACTGGCTGATGCCGTGCGCCGCATCCGGGCCCTGGGCGAAGGGGAAGAGTCGCGGCGCCTGAGGCGGGAGCGCATGAAGCGGAGGTTCTCTCTGCAAAGGAATTTCCGCCGCCTCTTTCGTTTGTACGACCATGTTCGCCGCCGGGAGTCGGTGGAACGTTTTCCCACCCCCGAACAGGACGAATCATTGCCCGAGGTGTAGCTGTTTCGCCCCGCCGCGATTCGCGCCGAGGCGTTTTGTTTGCTCTGCCAAGCAAGCGTCAGGGCACTCTCGGCCCCCGCCCCCGGAATACTCCGAGGATGATGACGGCCAGGAAGAGGATGAGGAAGACGAAGAAGAGCACCTTGGCTATGGAGGCGGCCGCGCTGGCCACCCCGCCGAAACCGAGCAACCCGGCGACTATGGCCACCACCAGGAATATCAAAGCCCAACGCAACATAGTTTCCTCCTCGTATTCTCCGCTTGAGCCGAACAACGCCAGCGGCTTCACCTGGTCGGCCCGTCGTTCCCTTACGCTTCAGGCCGTAGCCGGGGGCACGCGTTCGGTTCGGCGATTGGCCGTGGCCGGATCAGCCGTTTTTGACATGGCATTCCATGCACTTCACCGGACCGTGCTTCTTGTCGGTCTGTGAGCGGTCGTTGTGGCAGCCCAGGCAACTGATTTGGCTCGTCCGCTCATGGAAGGCGGCGTAGAAGGAGCCTTCGCCCTTTTTGGCAACCATGTCGGAATGGCAACCGGAATCGGAGCAGCCCTTGATTTCGCTCATGCCGTCCCAGGTGTGGTGGCACTGGGTGCAGTCCAGGTCGCTGTGGGGAACGTGGTCGAACTCCACCCGGGCCATGCGCAATTCGGCGTCTTCCGGAACGGCCACCTGACCGGCGGCCGGGGGTTGCGGCTGTGATTCTCCCATGGCGGGCAGGGCGGGAAGCAGGAACAGGGCCAAAGCGATGAGTGCGAGACGGGACACGGCGTCCTCCTTTGCTGTTAGGTGATGTAGTAGGCTAGGATCAATAGTACTAGAATCAGGGTTAGGCTCAAGGTGTAGACGTTTCCCGCGGGGGGTGGCGTGGAGTCGCTCCGACGTCCTTCCTGGCGGAACGTGTTGGATCCCTTCTTTCCAGGGGGCGGGCCGATGGCCGCCAAGAGCAGAAAGGCCACCAGCCCGGTCATGAGAAAGGGGAAGAAGAAAGCGTCCCAAAGCTTTGGACCAAAGGGCGTGAGCCACACTCCGCCGGCCCAGGTAACGAGAAAGACAAGCAGGACCAGGCCGAGTGGATGGGGGCGGCCGGGATGGCGGAAAGCCCTGGAAAAGACCAGGACGACCACCAGAGCGACCGCGAGGGCGAAAATGAAATGCGCCAGAACCATGCAAGCTCCCCGTGTTCGATTTAGTTGGTTTATGTCAAAATGGCTCGGCCACTCGTCCTTCAAAAGGGGACGGGGAGGGGACTTTTCGGGGAGCTACCCGAAACCCGCCCCCTTTCTCCCCTGTGGAATGTGAAGGGGTGGTTGCTACATAGTATCGGAAGCATCGCTACCGGAGGCGTACATGGCGAGGGATGAATCATCGGAAGGCAAGAATGAATTGAACATGCTGGCAGAAATCAGCCATGAGATGCGAACCCCGATGAATGCCATGCTGGGAGAGATCCAGATCATGCTGGCGGATGAGTTGCCCGAGCGGCAGCGTGGACGACTGGAACGGATCCGTGTGGCCGCCTCCAAGATGAGCAGCATGATCGGCGACATTCTGGATCTTTCCCGGGCCGAGGCTGGGCGATTGCGGCTTGAGCGTCGCCCCTTCGATCTGCTGCGGGTGGTGGATGAGGTCGTCGGCCTGTTTCGCCCCCTGGCCGAGAAAAAGGGTCTGCGCCTCCAGCTGGACACAGGGGAGCAGGTGCCGCAATACGTGCGGGGCGACGCCAGAAGATTGAGCCAGATTCTGGAAAACCTGCTGGACAACGCCATCAAGTACACCGACGAGGGCTCGGTGAGTCTTGGTGTGGAATCGGCCACCACGGGCGAGACGCGCCGCGATGGAAGTCCCGGTCCCATCTCCCTTCTTTTCCGCGTCTCCGACACGGGGCACGGCATCCCCCACGACAGGCAGCGCGAGATATTCAAGAGTTTTCGGCGCGGTGAGGAGGAAGCAGGGTCCAGTTCCGGCTTCGGGCTGGGCCTGAGCATCTGTCGGGAACTGGTGAACATGCTGGGGGGGTACATCTGGCTGCAGAGCAAGCCGGGCGAGGGCACCACCTTTCTATTCACCGTAACCCTGGAACCGGCCGAGGCCGACGAGGTGGAGTCCGCCCCGGAGGGTGGCGGTGCCATCGACCTGCGACCGGACGGCCGCTCCCTGCGCGTGTTGCTGGCCGAGGACGATGAGATGAGCCGCATGTTCCTCTCCGACTACCTCACTTCCCGGGGACACTATGTGGAGACGGCCACGGACGGCAGGCAGGCCGTGGCCCGTCTGGAGGATTGCGACTACGACCTGGTGGTCATGGACGTGAAGATGCCCCGCATGGACGGCATCGAGGCCACCAGGCGCATCCGCCAGGGCAGGACCAAGGAGGCCAATCGCAAGATGGCCATCATCGGCCTCAGCGCCAAGGTGGACGATGAATCAAGGAGGCGTGCCCTGGATGCGGGGATGGACGCCTACATGGTCAAGCCGGTGGATCTGGCTAATTTCCAGGCCAAGCTTCAGGACTTGACCAGCCTTGGCGTCCGAGAGGCGGATGAAGATGTCTCCCGCAGGGAGTGCGCTCCCGGTGGGAAACCTGAAGAGGAACCGGAGGGAGTTGAAACGCCAGACGCCGCGGAGGCCGCCGCGAGCGGGGGGGGGCATGGGGAGGACTTGCTCCCCACGCTGGATGAAGGCGGGGTGTTGAAGCAGTACAAAGGGAAAAAGGAACTCTTTTTGCGCATGGTGGACGCCTTTTCGGAGCAGTGCGACGAGAAGCTGGGCGTTATCGGCCAAGCCCTGGAAGAAGGCGACATGGAAAAAGCCGAGGATGAGGCCCATTCACTCAAAGGGGCTTCCCGTCTGCTGGGCGCGGAGGCGCTCGGAGAGTTGGCCCGGACCATGGAAGATTCCGCCCGCGAGGGGCGGAAGGACAAGGCCAGGGGAGCTTTCGACCGGGCCATGCGCGAAGCGAACACCGCCTTGAAGGCCATGAAGGATTTCACGGATCAGCTTGAATGAGACAACGAGACGGCCCTCGGGTCGTCCAAAGCGGCACGGAGGTGTCCATGTCGATCGTGAAGGTCATCGAGGTTCTGGCCCAGTCAGAAACGAGTTGGGAAGACGCGGATAGGACGCCGTGCAGTCCACCGCCGCCACTGTGAAAGACATCCAATCCGTCTACTGTCAGGACTTCCAGGCCGTGGTGGAGAATGATCAGGTCACCAAGTACCGGGTCAACTGCAAAATCTCCTTCCTGGTCCACAGGTAGGAATGGTGCGCCGCCGGGATGACCCTGGGCGCTGCCTTTGTCGGCACCTCCGGGTGGAGCTACCCGCACTGGCGGGGAACCTTCTATCCCGGCGGCCTTCCTCGCGATGAGGAACTCGCCTTCTGCGCCGAGCGCTTTGGCGCGCTGGAGATCAATAACACGTTTTACAGTCTGCCTGGTCGCGAGGCCGTTCTGGGTTGGCGCAAGGCAGTGCCCAAGGGCTTTCCATTCGCGGTCAAGGCGTCACGTTATTTGACCCACATGAAGAAGCTGAAGGACCCGCGCCAGGGGGTGGACAGCTTCTTCGCCGCTGTGGACGCACTCGGTCCCAATCTCGGACCGGTTCTGTTCCAGCTTCCCCCCAACTGGCGGGTCAACATCAAACGGTTGCGGGCATTCCTCGATGCCCTGCCCGACGGACGCCGCTTCGCCTTCGAGTTCCGTGACACGAGTTGGATCACCGAAGAAACCCTTGATCTGCTGCGGGAAAGGAAGGCCGCATTCTGTATCTACCATCTGGCCGGTTATTTCTCGCCAAAGGAGGTCACGACCGATTTCATTTACATCCGCCTGCACGGTCCCGGCGACAAGTACCAGGGCTCCTATCCGGAGCGGGACCTGGCGGACTGGGCCGGGGCCATTAGTGCCTGGACCGCCGAAGGGCTGGACGTCTACTGTTTTTTCGACAACGACCAGGAGGGCTACGCGGCCCACAACGCCGCCCGCTTGGCGGAAATGATTTCCTGATGCCTGGTCAGTCCTCCATTTTTCCAGCGAGAAAATCACGCAACGCGGCGGCGTTGTTGTGTTCGCGGTCCTTGGCGGCGTAGAGCAGGGTGACGCCGCCGCTTCCGGTCGCCCGCGCGAGCTCCTCCATTTTCCGCTCTTTCTCCGAGGATTGAAGCTCTGCCCGGTAGCGCTGGCGGAAGCCGCCCCATTTGTCCGGGTCGTGGCCGAACCAGCGGCGCAGCTCCGTACTGGGAGCCAGCTCCTTGGCCCACTCGTCCAGTTGCGCCTCCTCCTTGCTTACGCCGCGGGGCCACACCCGGTCCACGAGGACGCGCAGGCCGTCCCCTGGTTCCACCGGGTCGTGGATGCGCTTGATGCGAAGGCCGGGCCGACCCCTTTCGTTCACGTGAACTTCTCCCGCAAGTCGTCCACCACGCTTTGGTACTTGTCATACAGCACGTCCCGGGCCACGTTGTGGTATTCGGCGAGCATGGAGTCCATTTCGTCCCGGCTGAAATAGTCCATGACTTGATGGAAGAAATCCCTGTCCTCGGTGCGGATGTGGCGGGGGTAAAGCCGCACCAGTTCACGGAGGGAGATGCGGATGTCCTCGAAGGCGAGTTCCGGCTCGTTGCCGAACGCCTTGGCCGAGGATCGCAGGCGGGAGACCAGCTCGCGGCCCAGTTTATGGTCTTCCTCCAGCCCGTTCATGATTTCCTTGTGCTTTGGGCTGATATCTTTCTTTTTCAATTCTCTGAACAGGATTCGCTCTTCCTTTCCGTGGTGCAGGGCATCGGCGTACACTGATAGGAAGTCGGCGCATTGCATGGCGAAATGGATGTCGGGCTCGCCGCCGCAATCAAGCCGGTCGGCCTCCCTGCCGATGAGGTCGACCATCTGCTCGATGAGGCGGTGTTCCCACATGAGGGGGCCGATCGGTTGCATGGTATCTCCCAGGTTGCGGTTCGACGGCATTTTCTTCCTTGTGCCTTCGGTTCAGGTTTTTTGACAGGGGACGAGTAGGGGAGGTGTTGGTTACGTCCGGCTTACCCGATAGGTCCCCGAATCGCCCCCTTCTCTCCTTTCGCCGTTCGAACGACTGTGGCAGGAATGAAAATTGGTCCTGAATTCAACCGCAAGAGAGGGTTGCGTGCGCCACGCCATACTGTTCCCGCTCCTTGTTCTGCTTTCCGTTCCCGCCGCATCCCCGGCCTCCGGGGATGGCGGACTGCCGGACGAACGCATCGCCCGGGCCGTGGAGCGCACGTTGGAGCGCGACCACGGCGTGGAGTCGCATTTGATGGATGTCTCGGTCCGCTCCGGAGTGGTCCGGGTCTCCGGCGTGGCCAACGACCTGCTCTCCAAGCACAGAGCCACGCGGGTCTCCCGGACCGTCAAGGGCGTGCGGACCGTTGTCAACACGGTGCGCGTTTCCCCGCTGCTTGGCCGTGAGGACGGCGAGATCCGTTCGGACGTTCTGCGGGTCCTGTCGGAGAATCCGGCCACCGAAGCCTTCGAGGTCGAGGTCGAGGTGAAGGATGGCCGGCTCGAACTGGAGGGCCGGGTGGAGTCTTGGCCCGAACGGCATATCGTGGAGCGCCTGGTGATGGATGTGGAGGGTGTCGGCTCCATTGAAAACGGCATCGAGGTGAAACCTGAGGTCAAGCGGTCTGACGAGGAAATAGCCGCTGACGTGCGCAGGGCCTTGAAGTGGAACCCCTGGGTTATGGAGGAATCCATCGAGGTGGAGGTGGAAAACGGTGAAGTGGAGTTGACCGGCAGGGTCGGCAGCGCGGACGAGCGATACCGGGCGTACGAGGAAGCCCTGGTCACCGGCGTGACGTCTGTGGAGATGGAGGCGCTCATGGTGGACTGGCGTGGCGGAGAGCAACTGCGCCGGCAGCGGGAGGTCCCGCCCCGGTCGGATGACGCCGCCATCGAACGTGCCATTGCCGACGCCTTTTTTTTGGACCCAAGGCTTAAGTCGTTCTCCCCTGTCGCGGAATCCCGCGAGGGTGTGGTAATTCTGACCGGAACCGTGGGCACTTTGGACGCCAAGCGGGCGGCGGAGCAGATCGCGCGCAATACGCGGGGGGTTTGGTCGGTGGAGAATCACATCCGCGTCCGGCCGCTGGATCGCCCCGGCGGCGAGGAGCTGGCCGAACGGGTGCGGCGGGCTCTGGAAACGCAATCGCGCCTGGATCCGGGCGAGGTAACGGCCAAAGTCGAGGGCGGCATCGTGCGCCTGCGCGGCATTGTTGACACGGCCTATGAAAAAACGCTGGCCGAGGAGGCGATCGCCGGCCTCTCCGGCGTAATCGAGGTGCGCAACGCCATCGAGGTGGCGGACGAAAGCGGAGACGCCGCCTTGGACTACGAATTGTTGAAAGACGTGCAATCGGAATTGTGGTGGGACCCGTATGTGGACAGCGAGGAAGTCGATGTTTCCGTTGAGGGCGGACGCGTGATCCTTCATGGCGAAGTCGACACCTGGCTGGAGTGCGAACTCGCGGAGGAAAACGCCTACCAGGCCGGAGCCGAAACCGTGGTCAATCGCGTCAAGGTTGAATCCGGCCCTGGTGTGCCCATTCCCGGTGTCTCCAACGCCACGGAACCCGTAAAGTGAGGAAAAATGGCTGATTTCAAGGGGAGGAAGACCCCCGGGCAGCAAGCCGCGGGCCCAGGGGGGTTCTGGAGGATTGTCCTCATTATTCTGGCCGCTTGGCTGGCCATGAACCTGTTGACAGGGGGGAGGAACGAACCGCTCATCGACTACACCATGTTCCTGAACCAGGTGGAGCGGGGAAACGTGGAATCCGTGACCCTGGAGGGAAGAGAGGTCACGGGCGTGTTCAAGGAGCCGGTTCAGATTGGTGATGCTCCGGCGAACGGAGCCAAGCCCGCGAAAAACGAGCGCTTCACCACCCACGTGCCGGACTTCGGCGACGACGACCTGCTTTCCACCCTGCGGGAGCAGGGTGTCTCGGTGAAAACTCTCCCGGCCAGGGATCGGGGCTGGTTCTGGTACCTCGTCATATCCTTCCTGCCGCTTCTGCTCATCGGCGGCCTGATTTACATGCAATACCGCCGCATGCAGGGCGGGGGTGGCGGCGGAATGTTCAACATCGGAAAGAGCAAGGCCCGCCGGGCGGAGCCGGAAAAGCAGAAGACAACCTTTGACGACGTGGCCGGGGCGAAGGGCCCCAAGAAGGAACTCGAGGAAATCATCAACTTCCTCAAGGACCCCTCGGCCGTGCGCAAGCTGGGCGGGGAGGTTCCACGGGGCATGCTCCTGGTCGGTCCGCCGGGCACTGGCAAGACGCTGCTGGCGCGCGCCGTGGCGGGAGAGGCCGGAGTGCCCTTCTACCACATCTCCGGCTCCGACTTCATGGAAATGTTCGTGGGCGTGGGCGCTTCGCGCGTGCGCGATCTGTTCAAGGAGGCCAAGAAGAACGCGCCGTCCATCGTCTTCATCGATGAACTGGATTCCATCGGCCGCCGCCGGGGAGCGGGCCTTGGAGGCGGGCACGACGAGCGCGAACAGACCCTCAACCAGCTTCTGAGCGAGCTGGACGGCTTCGAGCCCAACGAGGATGTCATCGTCATGTCCGCCACAAACCGTCCGGACATTCTGGACCCGGCGCTGCTGCGTCCGGGCCGGTTTGACCGCCGGGTGAGCGTGCCCATGCCCTCGGTGGATGAGCGGGAGGAGATTCTCGACATCTACGTCCGCAACAAGCCTCTGGCCGATGATGTGGACCTGCGGCGACTGGCCAGTTCCACACCCGGTTTCAGCGGTGCGGACTTGGAGAACATACTCAACGAGGCTGCCCTGCTGGCCGCACGGGCTGAGCGCGAGGAAATCGCCAACAAGGACATCGAGAACGCGCGGGACAAGGTCATGATGGGGCTGCAGCGCCACGGCCTGACCATGACCGAGGAGGAGAAACGCATCGTGGCCTTCCACGAGGCGGGCCACGCCATGACCGCCGCTCTCCTGCCCAGGGCCGATCCGTTGCACAAGGTTTCCGTCATCCCGCGCGCCCAGTCCATGGGCGTCACCCAGCAGTTTCCGGAGCGGGACCGCTACATCTATCGCAAGGAGTATATGCTGGACCGGTTGGCCGTGATGATGGGCGGCCGCGCCTCGGAAATGCTCGTCTTCGGCACGGCCACCAGCGGGGCGGGCAACGATCTCCAGCAGGCCTTCAAGCTGGCCCGCCGCATGGTCCTGAGCTGGGGCATGAGCGAGAAGTTCGCCCACATGGCCATGGGGGGACCCGAAGGGCAGGTGTTCCTGGGCGAGGAGATCGCCTCCCGCCGTGAGTACAGCGACCAGACCGCCACGGAAGTGGATCTCGAGGTCAAATCCCTTCTGGACGAGGCATACCAGCGAGCGCGGGAGTGCATTGAGGACCATCGGGAAGAGCTGGACAAGATAGTCGAGGAGCTGCTGGACCAGGAGGAGATTCCGGGCAAGAGAGTGCTGGATATCCTGGGGGTCGAGAAGCAGCCGCCCAAGGAGGCGGAGAGGCAAGATGCCTGAACTTCCCGATCTGCTCCATTTCAAGAAATACCTGGACGCCACCGCGTTGCATAAACGCATCGAGGATGTCCTGGTGCTTGACGAGGCCGTTCTGGAGGGGGTCTCCCCCTCCGGACTGGCCGAAGCGCTCACCGGGCGAAACCTGATGGAGAGCCGGGTTTGGGGCAAATACCTGTTCGCCGGGCTGGACCAAGGCGGCTGGCTGGTGCTGCATTTCGGTATGACCGGCTTTTTGAGCTATCACAAGCAGCCTTCGGGCGACACGGACCACACCAAGTTGGTGCTGGTGCTTGAGAACGGGTACCGCCTGGTCTACGATTGCGCCCGCAGACTGGGGCGGATAGCCCTGACGGATGATCCCGGAGCTTTTGCCGAAAGCAAGGAACTGGGCATCGACGCCTTGTCCGACGACCTGACTCCAGGGCGTTTCGAAGAGTTGCTGCTGGGGCGCAGGGGGCGGCTGAAAAGCCTGCTGATGAACCAAAAGGTGTTGGCGGGCATCGGCAACGTCTATTCGGACGAGATTCTCTTTCAGGCCGGACTGCATCCCGACATGAAGGCGGGGGACGTCCAGGGCGAAACGGCGCGGAGGCTGTTGCGGGTCATGCGTCGGGTGCTGCGTGAGGCGGCGGAGCGGGGGGCGGACCCCGAGCGGTTTCCGGACACGTGGCTGACGCCGCGCAGAGAAGAGGGCGCGGACTGTCCCGGCGATTGTCCGGGAAAGGTCCGGCGGATCGTGATTTCGGGCAGGGGGGGCCTACCTCTGCCCGCAATGCCAGAAAGGGGCCTGATACCCGGCCCCAAGCAGGGAGTACCGGGTGGATCGGGGCGAGAAGATCAAGATCGTTTTTTTTCTGGCGGCCGTGGCCGTCCTGGCCCTGGCCATGGGCTATCTGTTTCTGACGTACGGTCCGGAGCAGACCTTGCGGTTTCTTGTGGATCAGGACAGCCACACGGCCTTGTTCGCGGTGCTGCTGGCCGTGCTGCCCGTGCTCGGCTTTCCCTTAAGCGTGCTGCTGCTCATGGCCGGGGTGAAGATGGGTTTTTGGTGGGGAATGGCGCTCTTCGCCGCCCTGGTCCCCCTGCACATGCTCCTGACCCACCTGCTGACCCACACCTTCATAAGGGGGCCGCTGGAATACATCCTTGCCAAGTACTCCAAGGAAATGCCCCTTATAGCCCGCAAGCGAGCGATATTCTTCGTGGTCATCTTCACAGGGTTTCCGGGACTGCCCTACGCGGTCAAGAACTGCTTTCTCTCTCTCAGCAATATTCCCCTGCCTGTCTATCTGTTGGCGGCCTGGCCCATGCACGTCGTGCTGGCGGCTCCTTTCGTGGGCGTGGGAGGCTCGGCCGCGCGTGCGGACTGGCGGCTGGGCCTGCTCTTCGCCGTTCTGCTGGTTGTGGTCTATTTTCTGGGCAGATGGCTCAAAGCCAAGTTCAGCAACGATTCTTGATCCGGCTGGAGCGCAGGTGGGAGGCCATGGGCAGGTCGTGTCCCAGGATGTGGTTGATGAGCCACTCCCTGAGCAGGCAAAGCAGTTCGTCGGGGTCGATCGGCTTGCCTTCGTCGTTGAAAATGTTCAATTGCTCAACAATGCCGAGAATCTGGGCGTGCTCCCTGGCGTGTCTGGCCAGCTCCGGGTACCCGGCGGAGGCCATGATCCGTTCCTCGGCTCGGAAATGGTCGCGGGTGTAGACCCGCAGTCTGCGTAGAATCGGGTCCACCAGGTACGCTCCTTTGCCGGCGCGAACCGTCTCCAGCAGATCGTTGGCAAGCTGGATGAGTCCCTTGTGCTGTTCGTCGATTTCCGTATGCCCGGTGGACAGCTTTTCGTTCCATGCCAGGCTTGGAGCGCATCGCTTCTTGTCGCCGTTCAATGGTCGACCTCGTTTTGCTTCGCGGGCATTACGGCGTTGATTTCCACTCCTCCCCGATTCATTTCCCGCACGAGCAGGTAGCCGGACACCAACTCCAAACGCTCGCGCATGGTTTCCAGTCCGAGACTGGCCGGGGACTCGCGCGGATCGAAACCGGAGCCGTTGTCCCGGATTGTCAGGAGAATTTCGCCTCCCTTCTCTTGCAATGAAATGTCGATCTCGTCCGCGTCGCTGTGCCGCCGGATATTGTTCAAGGCCTCCTGGAGCACGCGAAAGAGAACAATCTTCCGCGTATCGTCGAGGTTCTTGTCGTCAAAGGACGTGTCGTTCGAAATCATCACGTCGCCGTCCAGGTCGTTCACATATTCGCGCACCAGGTAGTTGATGGCCGCGGAAAGGCCCAGATCGTCGAGATGCGTCGGACGCAGGCCCATGACGATGCGGCGTGTTTCCGCCATGCATTCCCTGGCCGAGGTGATGGCGTGCCGGAGCAGCTCGCGTCCGGCGGGTGAGAGCGTGTTGCTCTGATCCACCAACGCGGCCTCCAGGTTCAGGGTCAGGGCGGAGAGGTTCTGGGCCACGGAGTCGTGCAAGTCCCGGGCGATCCGCATGCGCTCGTCTTCCTGGGCGTAGAGCGCTTTGGCGGTAAGCCGCTTGAGGTCGGCGTCCCGCTTTACCCGCTCCGTGATGTCGCTGATCCGGAGGGCAAGCAGGGAGGTGCGACCGGTTCGGCACGGGATAGGAACCACCTCCGCCTGGATCCACTTCACTTCTCGTTTGGTGTTGATGATGCGGAAGCAAAAATCCCTAGGGGCTGCGACACGGATATCTTCAGCCTCAAGGTCTCCCCGGTCTTCCGGGTGAACGAACTCCGCAAGGTGTTTCCAATGCAAGGGGAATCGCTTTCGCGAAAATCCGAGAAGATCCCAGAGTCCTGGCGAGGCGTGCACCAGCTCCCCCCTCTCCGGATCAAACAGGAGGAACATACCGTGGAGGCCGTCTAGCACTCGGCGCAGCCGCCGCAGACAACTTCGTATCTTTCGTTCCGAAGGAAGTGGCCCGGCCGAGGCGCTTCCGGTGGGAATACCGGCGAAGCGGGGGCGTTTGCGGTTTAGGCGCCCAACAGGGGGGAAGCGCCGCTTTAGCGACCGTTTTCGTAGCAGCGCCACGCCTTGGGGATGTCCCGAACGCTTTGCAGGTTGAATTTCCTGACGATATTGCTCTTGTGCTTTTCCACCGTCTTGACGCTGATGTGCAGTCGTCCCGCCAATTCCTTGTTACGCAGACCCCTCCCTGCCAGTCGGAAAACCTCCAGTTCCCGCTCGCTGAGAGTCTCGATTGGGTCGCTGTTTCCGGGGCCGTACCTGGACTGCAGGAACATGGAAACCACCGTGTCCGCGATGCCGGGAGCCAGGAATATCTGCCCCCGGTACACGGTGCGTACGGCCTGGTGCAGGGACTCGGTATCCAGGTCCTTGAGTACGTAGCCCAGAGCGCCCGCGTCCAGCGCGGAGGTGATGTACTCGTCCGCGGCGTGGACGGTCAGGGCCAGCACTTTGGCATCCGGCGAAGCCCCGCGAATGGCCCGGGTGGCCTCAACGCCCCCGATGCCCGGCATGGACAGGTCCATAAGTGTAACGTCCGGATTGAGTTCCTTGTGCTTGGCTATGGCTTCACGGCCGTTGGCCGCCTCACCGATGACGTCGAACTCCAGAGAACGCTGAAAGAGGGATTTGAGTCCCTCCCGCACCATGAGATGGTCGTCTACTATGAGGAGCGTAATCGGAGGCATGACGGTTACTCTTCAAATATCTCATATGGAATGTACCTTCAAGCCTGGGGTATGCCCATTATTATTTTTCATGGTTGCTTGCCCCTTGGCAAGGGGCGCCGCATTCTTTCCCTACCGTCCGCCCGGGTTCCCCCATGAAAATATCAGGGCCCTCCCCAATATGCCTCCTCCGAAAAATCGAGATAATGCACCAATGGCTGTGAGAAACGCCTCCTCAAAAGGCCGGGGGGCTCAGGCAGATGGACGTTTTCAGGAGGGAAGCATGAAGGACACCATCACCAGCATCATTCACCAGCACCTTGTGGAAAGGCACCGGGGCAAGGCCCGGACCATCGCCGCCAAGATCGGCAAACCCTACCCCACGCTCATGCGCGAGTTGAACCCTTGGGACCAGGGAGCCAAACTTGGAGCGGACACGTTCGTGGAGATTCTCAAACAGACCCGTGACGCGGATACTCTGGCCTACATCGCAAAGGAGCTTGGTTATTCCATCAGCCCGCTGGAGCAGAGCGATGAAACCTGCATCTCGCAGCGCGGGTAAATGGAAGGGGGGAGCATGCGCCGAATTCTTATCGTCGATGACCATCGGGAGGTCCGCAAATTGGTGGACACCACGCTCTCCGGCAGCGGGTGCGAGGTGATTCAGGCCGACAACGGGGCCAGCGCGGTGGAGATCGCCAGACGCGACCAACCCGGGGTCATTCTCATGGACGCCATGATGCCGGGCAAGCTTGACGGCTATGAAGCCACGCGTCTCATCAAGGGCAATCCCGAGACCAACGGGTGCACCATCATCATGCTGACGGCGAGGGGGCAACTGTCGGACAAGGAGGAAGGGGCCAAGGCGGGGGCGGACTACTACATGATCAAGCCTTTCAGTCCACTGGAGTTGTTGCAGCGGGTGGAGACCATATTCCGCGAGGCCGAGTCGTGATGCATGGCGATTCAAGCGGCATAGGAGTGGATTCTGCGCTGGGCAGCGAGCAGGTCCTGGCCTACGCCCAGGATTTCGCGCGGGTCTGCGGCATGGAACGGGAGCGCCGTCGGGAACTCGAACGGCGCAACGCGGAATTGACGGCCATAATTGGGGCCATGGGCGAGGCGGTAGTGGTGACGGACGCCTCCATGCGCATTGTCTGGGCCAACCCGGTGGTGGAACGCATGGCGGGCTGTCCGCTTGCCGGTGAGGGGCTCTCCAAGGCGCTTCCCGAGGGGCAGCGGAGCCTCCGGCTGCTCGAGGAACTGGCCTCGACGGGCAAGGCGGACACGGAACTGGAATACGGCAAACGGGTCTATTCCGCCCGCGCCCGACGCTTCGATGAACAAGGCTGCGTGGTGGTCTTTACGGACATGACGGCGCGGCGCCGCGCGGAATCCATGAAGAACGAGTTTGTGGCCCTGCTTTCCCACGAGCTGAAGACGCCTCTCAACGGTATTCTCGGCTTCTCCGAGTTGCTGCGGGATGATGACGTCCCGGTGGAGGAGGTCAAGGAGTACTCAGGCTACATCCGCCGGCAAGCCAAGCAGATGCAGGAGACCGTGGAGAGCCTGCTGCGTTTCGCCGATCTGCACGGCGGCAGGATAGAGACTCGCAGTGATCAAGTCTCTGTCTTCAGCGCCGTCAAGGCTGCCCGCGACCAGGTCAAGGAGGAAGCGTCGCGCCGCAAGGCGTCTCTGCAACTGCGGCTCGTCGGCCCCGAGCCGAAAGTGCGGGGCAACCCCGAACTGCTGACCGATCTGTTCCGGCACCTGCTGCACAACGCAGTGGTCCACGCGGGAGGGATCATTCGTGTGGAGACCCAGCGGGACGGCGACTCAGTGCGTGTGGGCGTGTCGGACAACGGCCCCGGCATCGCCGAGGAGGACATGGACTGGGTGTTCCAGGGATTCTGTCAGGAGCAGGAGTTCCTCACCCGGGCCTGCCAGGGTCTCGGCTTGGGGCTGACCTTGGTGAAGCAGATCTGCCAACTGCACGACGGGGAAGTGGCCCTGCGAAACAGATCGGGAGGCGGACTTTGCTGCGTGGTGGTTCTGCCCCTGCCGGGAGAAGAAGAGGTTGAATCCAATGGATGACGTGCTGCAGCTCATCAACAACGGGGAGATCATCAAGCCGGTGCTGCTGTTGGTGGATGACCAGCCGGCCACTAGAAAGCTCGTGAAAACCTCGCTCAAGGACGCCATGTCCGGTTTCTTCAAGACCATCGACGTGACCAGCGTCAAGGGAGCCATACGCTCCATCGAGGAGCAGGAAACGTCCGGTTACGGCATCAGTTTCATCATTCTCGACTACACGTTGGACGATGGCCATTGCCTGCCCATCCTGGAACACATCCGGGAAAGGGGCTACAGCCACATCAAGGTCATGTTGCTGACGGGCAACGACGACACCACCGTGCTCAAACGGCTTCTTGGCTATCCCAACGTGGTCTCGGCGGTCATCAAGCCGTTCACCATAGACAAGCTCCGCCGGGAGTTCATCCTGCATGCCTGCGCCTCGGGCGACGAGAACTGCACACTTGTCTGCCGCAACTGCAACATTTGAGGCTTGAAAGCCAGGGCGCGTCCCGTGAATACCGAACATGGCCGCAGGCCGCGTTTATTCCGGCGTTCGAGCGTGTTCTTGGCCGCGGCCGGTTTTTCGGCCTGGCCGGAATGGGCGCGGGCGGAAGGTGGCGCGCTAAGCCGGGCGCTTCTTTTCGCAGACTACGGCGCTGTCTTGCCCTGGCTCCTGGCGATCGCCACGGTTTTCTTCGCGCTTTCTCTCGGCATGTGGCTGCATTGGCTGGCCATGCGGCGCAAGGTCGAGGGGGAGGTCGCCAGGTCCAGGGCCCTCCTGGAGAGCGTGCCGGACGCCATTTTCGTGGTGGAAGAACAGGGCCGTGTGGTGGATGTCAACCAGGCCGCTGTGGGCAAGTATGGCTACACTCGGGCGGAGATGCTGGCCATGCGGGCCTCGGACCTCAACGTGCCGGAGCGTTTGGAGTGGGTGCGACAGACCCGGGAACGCATTTACGACAGGGGCGATTTTTCCTTTGAAAGCCTGCATGTGGACAAGCTGGGCGACGTGTTCCCGGTGGAAGTGAACGCCAAGGTCGCGCACATCGGTGGGCGCGACCTGGAGATTGCCGTGGTGCGCGACCTGCGCCAGCGCAGAAAGGTGGAGCGGAGGGCCGCGCTCCTCGCGGCCATCGTGGACTCCGCAGAGGACGCCATTGTGGGCACGGACACGAGAGGCAGGGTGCTCAGTTGGAACGCTGGGGCGGAGCGGCTGTACGGCTGGACCTCCGAAGATGCGGTGGGCCGGGAGATAGGATTTGTCCTGCCGCCGGAGGAGGCTGACAGAGCGCGGGAAAGGTTGCGGGGGGTCCTGCGCAACGGCCGATCCATGCGCTACGAGACCAAACGTCGCCGCAGGGACGGTCGCGAGGTGGACGTGATGGTCACGCTTGGACTCATGCGGGACATCAACACAGGGGGAACGCTTGGCCTGTCGGCCATTGTGAGGGATCTGACTGAACGCAACAAGCTCATATCGCAACTGCGAGGAAAGGTCGCGGAGTTGCAGCGCTCCAACAAGGAGTTGGAGGACTTCGCCTTCATCGCCTCGCATGACCTGCAGGAGCCGCTGCGCAAGATATCCTCCTACAGCGGCCTGCTTTTGGAGGAGGCGGGTACGGAGCTCGGAGACGACGCCAAAACCTACCTGGATGCCGTCTGCCGGGCGGCCATGCGCATGAGCGACCTGGTGGACGGCCTGCTGGAGTTGTCCCGGGTTACAACCAGGGGAAGGGAGTTCGAGAGGTTGGATCTGGGGGAAGTGGTGCATGACGCCTTGGACTCCCTTGAGGTGCGCATCCGGGAAACGGAGGCCAGCATCAAGGTGGAAGGGCTTCCCGAGATAACCGGAGACCGGGACCAGATGCGGCGTCTCTTGGAGAACCTCGTTTCCAACTCCTTGAAGTATCGCCACCCGGAGCGTCGGCCGGAGATCGATATCCGGGCCGAGGAAAGCGAAGAAACAGTGAGCCTGGTGGTCTCGGACAACGGCACGGGGTTCGAGGAAAAGCACGCCGATTCGATTTTCAAGCCGTTCAGTCGCCTGGTTGGACGGTCCGACCAGGACGGCAGCGGCATCGGCCTGGCCATCAGCCGCAAGATAGTCACCCGGCACGGCGGCAGGCTGACAGCCCACGGCAAACCCGGCGAGGGGGCCAGATTCCGAATCGACCTCCCGGTGAACAACAAGGCGGAGGCCTCATGAACAGGCGATCGATCAACATTCTCATCGCGGATGACGACGACGAAGACGTCCTCCTCGTCAGGACGTCCTTCAGCCGCGCCGGACTCATCAACCCGCTGCATCACGTGCGGGACGGGGAGGAATTGCTGGCTTATCTGCGGGGAGAGGACGGGTTCGTCGACCGCACCGTCCATCCCTACCCGGGGGTGGTGCTTTTGGATCTGAACATGCCGCGCATGGACGGACGCGAGGCGCTCGAGGAGATTAAATCCGACCCGGAATTGTGCAAGCTGCCGGTCATTGTCCTCACGACATCCAAGTCGGACGAGGACATCCTGCAAAGTTACCGTCTGGGGGTTAACTCCTTCATCCGAAAACCTGTGGAATTCAGTGAGTTCGTGACCAAGATGCGGGTGCTGGGGGCCTACTGGCTGGACATCGTGGAGTTGCCGGAGGAAGCGCGATGAGCGGCGAGATCAGGGTGCTCATCGTGGACGACGACCCGGAGGACGCCTTTCTGCTGCAGCGGTATTTGCAGGGGGATCCGTCTGGAACGCTCATACGCTGCACCACCTGCCGGGAGCCGGAAAAGGCGCTTGATCAGTTGCGCGGCGGAGGATTCGACGTCTGCTTTCTGGACTATCTGCTGGGCGGCGCCACAGGCCTTGACCTCATCCAGAAGGCGGCGGACGAGGAAATCGACGTGCCGCTCATCCTGCTCACCGGCCAGGGTGACGAGGAAGTGGCCGCCAGCGCCCTGAAAGCCGGGGCCAGGGACTACCTGACCAAGCGTGATCTCTCCAGGCGCACCGCCTCGTCGTCCCTGCGCCACGTCTTGGAGCTGGCCGAGCGGGAGCGGCGGGAACGGGAAGCGCAGGAGGAAGTGAGATCAGCCAAGGCGCTGGTGGAGGGAACCTTCCACGCCCTGCAAGACCTGCTTGTGGTCATGGACAGGGAGCACCGCATTGTCTTCAGCAACTGGAAGTCGCTTGAAGACCGGTATCCCCTCTGGCGCGATGATCCTGAAATGTTTTGCTACGCGTGTTTTTTCGGCGAGTCCGCGCCTTGCGATGACTGCCCGGTGGAGATGGTGTTCCGCACCGGAGAGGCGGTCAGCGGCATCGAGATGGAAATGGGGGACAGGGTCATGGAGGTCTCTGTTTCCCCCATTCTCGACCGCCAGGGCAACGTGGACCGCGTGGTGGAGCACTTGCGCGACGTGACGGAACGCCGCCAGGCGGAAGAGAAGCTCGTGGAGTCCGAGCGGCGGTACCGCACCCTCTTCGAGCACTCTCAGGACGGCATCGCCATCTATCAGCGCAAAAGCGGCAGGCACGGCTTCAAGCTGGTGGACTGCAACCAGACCTTCGTGGACCTTTCCGGCCGAAGCAAGGAGGATCTGCTCAGGGTGGAGGACATCCGGCTGCTGCAGATGACCGGCGGGGACGAACCGCGAGGCGGCTCGGGCACAGGACCGCTGACAGGCACGTACTCCTGGCAACGGCCGGACGGCAGGGAAAACCACGTTGAATACAGCCTTGTGCCTGTGCGGCTGCAGGGAAGGGTGCACTACTACGGTATCGAGCGGGACGTGACCGAGCGCATCCTCAACCAGCGCAAACTCCAGGATCACCAGCGTGAACTGGAGCAAGCGGTTGATGAGCGGACAAAGGAACTCGGCAAGGCGCTGTTTCAGGCCGAACTGACCAGGGACAGGCTGGATCTCATTTTGCGCTCCATGGGCGACGGATTGTTGGTGCTGGACGAGATGGGGCGCGTGGAGAGCATCAACTCCCAGGCCTGCGGGATGCTGGAGAGGCCTATGGAGGAGGCGGTTGGCGCTCCGGCTGTGGATCTCTTCGGCGACGGCGGCAACCGGGCTCGGTTCGAGGCCATCATGGACAAGACGGCAAGCGGCCTCCCGGCCACGGGGGAGTTGGGCCTACCTGGCAACGGCGAGGGTGCGAAAAGGCACATCCGGTCTGTGGCTTCACCGCTGGTGGAAGGGGATATCATGCGCGGTTCTGTGGTAATCCTCCATGACATGACCCGGGAGCGGGAGCTGGACACCATGAAGACGGAGTTCATTTCCACGGCCGCCCATGAGTTGCGGACTCCCATGACCAACATCCAGGGATTTTCCGAACTGCTGCTCATGCGCAAGGACTTCAGCCCGCAGCAGCAAGAGGAGTTTCTCCGCCTCATCAACGACAGTTCGGTCGTCCTCTCCAAGATCATCACCGACCTGCTGGACGTCTCCAGGGTGGAGTCGGGCAAGGGCCTGTCCATGCGGCTCGCCAAACGGGACCTGCGTAATGTGGTGGAGCGGAAGATGGCCACGTATCGCGCCCAGAAGCCGGAATACCGATTCCAGGCTTCCATACCTGATGAACGCTGCATGGCTTTTTTCGACGAAAACCGTGTGGATCAGATTCTGGAAAACCTCTTGAGCAACGCGGTCAAATATTCTCCGGACGGCAGCAACGTGCGTCTCGACGTCCGCTGTGACGGCGGATGGCGGATATTTTCAGTGGCTGACGAGGGGGGCGGCATGACCGAGGAGGAGAAGCGCCGCATTTTCGAGCGTTTTTATCGTGGCCGCGCTTCCACCGGAAACGTGCTGGGCAGCGGCCTGGGCATGAGCATCGTCAAGCACATAGTCGACGGCCACGGCGGCTCAATCGAGGTGGAAAGCGAACTGGGACGGGGGACCACGGTCACGGTTCGGCTGCCCGGCGAGCCGGAGATGGCTCCGAGTGAGGCCGCCGGCACCGATTGACCGCCTCCCGGGCCCCTGCTATCGGCTCTGGATGGGGTACGCCAACCTTCGCCAATGCTTGCGTGATCTGGAAGCCAGGGGAGACCTGGTCCGCGTCGAAACACCCGTGAATCCGGTTCTGGAGGCGGGCGTCATCCAGCGCCGCGCCTTCCGCAAGGGATCGCCCGCCCTGCTATTCGAACGGGTGGAGGGCACTCCCTTTCCGATGGTGGCCAACCTTTTCGGCACCCGCGAGCGCATCCGTTACCTCTTTCGCGACACTCTGCGCACGGTGGAGACGCTGCTGCGCTTCAAGGCCGACCCCATGGCGCAGCTGGCGGCCTCCCTCAAGCGCCCCTGGAGCTGTCTGCCCCTGCCGCGCTCGTTGCTGCACACCATGCCCAAGACGGTGGCGGACGGCCCCATTCTGCGCGGCTCAACACGTCTTTCCCAGCTTCCTCGCCTGATCTCCTGGCCCAAGGACGGCGGGGGATACGTCACCCTGCCTCAGGTGTATACGGAGAACCCGGCTGCGCCGGGATTCTCCGGCTCCAACCTGGGCATGTACCGGGTGCAGCTCACCGGCGAACCGTTCCAGCCGGACCGGGAGGCAGGGCTGCACTACCAGATTCACCGGGGTATCGGCCCTCACCACGCCGAGGCGCTGCGTCGCGGCGATCGGCTGCCCGTAAACGTCTTCATCGGCGGCCCTCCGGCCATGACCCTGGCCGCTGTCATGCCGCTGCCGGAGGGTATTCCCGAGCTTCTTTTCGCCGGCGTTCTGGGCGGGCGGCGGCCGGCCATGGTCAAGCCGGACGGCGCGGACCTGCCCATGCCCGCAGAGGCTGACTTCTGCATCCAGGGCTATGTGGAACCGGGAAACGCCAAACCGGAAGGCCCATTCGGCGATCATCTGGGGTATTACAGCCTGGCCCACGACTTCCCGGTCATGACCGTGGAGAAAGTGCATTGCAGGCCCGACGCGGTCTGGCCATTCACCACAGTGGGCCGTCCGCCGCAGGAGGACACGGTTTTCGGCGAGTTCATCCACGAGTTGACCGCCGACTTGGTGCCCACGGTCTTTTCAGGGGTGCATGAGGTGCACGCCGTGGACGCGGCCGGGGTGCATCCCCTGCTTCTGGCTGTTGGCAGCGAACGCTACGTCCCCTACGCCGAGGAGCGCATTCCCCAGGAACTGCTGACCTGCGCCATGTCCCTGTTGGGCACCACCCAGACATCGCTGTCCAAATACGTGCTTATCGCCGCCAGGGAGGACAGCGGTTTGGTCAACGCCCACGATGTGCCGCGCTTTTTGGCCCACATGCTCCAGCGGACGGATTTCTCCCGTGACCTGCACTTTATCACCCGCACCACCATGGACACGCTGGACTACTCAGGCATCAGTCTCAACCAGGGATCCAAGCTGGTTTGGGCGGCGGCCGGGAATCCCAGGCGCGACCTTGCCGGCCGTCTTCCGGACGGCTTCGGTCTGCCCGAGCCCTTCGGTGGGGCGCGGGTGTTCACTTCGGGCGTGGTGGTGATGCAGGGGCCTCCTCACGGCGCGGGATGCGACCGGCACGACCAGCGCATGCAGCGTTTGGCCAAGGCCCTTGGGGAGCAGGGCGGGCTGGAGGAACTGCCACTCTTCGTGGTGGCTGACGACGCCGAATTCACCTCGGCCAACTGGGACAATTTTCTGTGGGTGACGTTCACCCGCTCCGACCCGGCCACGGACATGTACGGAGGGGGATCGTTCACTCACTGTAAGCATTGGGGATGCCGAGGGCCGCTGGTCATCGACGCCCGCCTCAAGACCTATCATGCCCCTCCGCTGGAGCCGGACCCGGAGATTGAGCGGAAGGTGGACGCCATGGCCGCGCCAGGCGGTCCGCTGCACGGCCTTATCGACTGATTGTCCGGCGCAGGAAATCAGTCACCATCTCTACGGTGCGGCGATCGTGCAGCATGGCGATATGGTTGATGGGCCCGGTTTCGGCCCACTCCCACCCCTCGGGGGGCAGGAGTGCCCTCGGCGGTAGCACGAAGTTGTCCATGGGCGTTGCCAGTGCCAGTCTGGGCACCTTCACCGCGGGCCGGGAAGGGCAGAAGCGCTCGATTTCAGGGGAATCCAGCCGGATGGTGTCCGTGATGGGTCCCCAGCCGAAGGCGGTCAGGCGGCTGCCCCTGTGCGGGGTGCCCAGGGAAACGGCCGCCCGGGTACGCTGGGCGATGTCCGGCTCGGCCAGACAAGCCCGGACCATCAGCCCGCCCAGGCTGTGTCCCACAAGCAGGGCGTCGCGTCCGGGGCGCTCGTCCAGGGCGCGCCGCACCTTGCGCTTCACTTCTTCCACCGCCTTGTTCATGGGGGCGAACCAGCAACGGTATCCGATGCGGACTTGGTCCGTGAACCCCGCCCGCTCGAAACGCGGTCCGTGGAACACCCAGGCCGAAGGGGAGTGGTACAGGCCGTGGATGCAAATGAGCACCGGTCCGCGCGCATCCGGCCGCTCCCGGCCGAACCAGGGAAGGCGGTGGGCGTGGTAGGTGAGCACCACCAGGAACTGGGTGCCCATGGCTCGCAACAGGCCGGTGGCGAAGAGCAGGGGGAGACAGCCCCGGGAGCGCAATTTGCGGGCATGCTCCGTGCCGGAAATCTCGTACCAGAGCAGGGCGTGGGTCACAGTGGAGACGAACAGGGCTTCCGCGATCAGCAGGGCGGCCAGAATGGCCAGGATGGTCAGCAGGGTCCACATGATTTCTTTCCTGCCGCAAAGCCGGGCGCTTGTCACCTTGTGGGCGGTATATTACGCACCAGAGTTTCATCGGGAGAGACGTCATGCAATCCGACGCGTTTTTTCAGGCCGAACTGCGAGTGGGGCGGGTTGTGTCCGTCGAGCCTTTCCCGGAGGCGCGGAAGCCAGCCTACAAACTGGTTGTGGATTTCGGGGAGGGCCTGGGAGAAAAGCGATCCAGCGCCCAACTAACCGATTTCTATTCGCCGGATGACCTGCTCGGCCGCCAGGTGGTGGCCGTGACCAACCTGCCGCCGCGCCTCATTGGCGGATTTGTCAGCGAGGTGCTCGTGCTGGGAGTGCCCGGCGAAGAGGGCGGCGTGGTGCTGCTTGAACCGGAACGGCCCGTGGCCGAAGGGGTAAAGGTGTATTGATGAGGGAAGCTCCCATTCTACTTTTGGATATCGGCAGCGGCACGCAGGACGTGTTGCTGCACCTGCCCGGCGAGGAACAGTTCAACTGCCCCAAGTTCGTGTTGCCCTCGCCTGCCAAGGGCGTGGCGCGGCGGATCATGGAGGCGGGCGAGGCCGGGGAGGGCGTGTACCTGCACGGCCGCAACATGGGCGGGGGCTTCTTCCGCGCCATGAAGGCCCTGCTGGACAAGGGGGGCAGGGTGGCCGCCCACCCGGAAGCCGCCCTGGCCCTGGGCGACTCACTGGACACGGTGCGTTCTCATGGCGTGGAGATCGCCGAGGAGCGCCCGTCCGGTTGCCGCCCCGTTCATCTCGCGGACTACGACCCGGGCTTCTGGCGTGCCTTCCTTGGCACGGCGGGGCTTGAGGTTCCCGCCCATGTGGCGGCCTGCGCCCAGGACCACGGCTTCCACCCGGGCTCATCCAACAGGCTGGGGCGCTTCGAACTGTGGCGGAAGCTACTGACCCGCGACTGTGGCGACTTGGCCGGGCTTGTCTACCGCTCGCCACCCAAGGAGATGACCCGCCTCCTCGCCCTGTCCGAATCCATTGGCGGCGGCGTGACCGCGGACTCCGGAGCCGCAGCCGTGCTGGGAGCGTTGTACGATGAAGATGTACGGATTCAGGCGGAAGGCAAGGGCGTGACAATAGTCAACGCGGGCAACAGCCACACCATCGCCTTTTTGGTGCATGGGCGCTCAGTTTACGGCGTGTTCGAGCACCACACGGGCATGCGCGACCCCAAGGACCTGCGGGATGATCTTGATCGCTTCCGACGGGGCGAGTTGACCAACCAGGACGTCTTCGACTCCGGCGGCCATGGCTGCCTCACACTGGACTTTCCCGCTGGGGCAGATTTCAAGGCAACCTACCTGCTGGGCCCCCGTCGGGACATGCTGGCCGGATACTCCCCCTTCCTGCATCCCGGTGGCGACATGATGCTGGCGGGCTGTTTCGGCCTGCTCAAGGGACTGGACCTGCTGGATGGCTGAAGTGAGCGACCACGTCGGCAAGGTGGAGCGCATCCAGGCTTTTTTGGTGGAAAATGCCTGGGTGGATGTTCCATCCCCGGAAGCCGTCACGTTTCTGGCCGCGGGCGAGTACAACGAGAACTGGCTCGTCCGGACAGATGACCGGGACTATGTGCTGCGCATCAATCATGGCAGCCAGATCGGTCTGCGGGGCGGAGAGCAGATCGAATACGAATACGGCGTGCTGCGCGCCCTTGAGGACTCGGGGGTCACGCCGAGGCCGTTCTTTCTGGACCGGGAGCCGAGGCAGCTCGACGGCGGGACGTTGCTCATGGAGTATCTGCCGGGCGAGCCGCTGGACTACCGGCGCGACTGGCGCAAGGCGGCACGGGTGTTCGCGCGTGTCCACGCGTGCCAGCCGGGAGAAGGGATGCTCGTTCAGGCCGACCCGGTTCGCGACATCGCGAATGAGTGTCACGGACTGCTGCGCCGTTTTCCGGACCATCCCCTGCAACGGGAGAGGGACCGGCTGCTGGCCTATCACGACGAGGTGTCCCGCCTGGCGGAGGAAACGGCTGATCTGTTCGCGTCCGAGCCGCTGGTGCCGGTCAACACCGAGGTCAATTCCCATAATTTCATCGTGCATGCAGAGCGGGCTTGGCTGGTGGACTGGGAAAAGGCTGTGACCTCAAGCCGTTATCAGGATCTCGGCCATTTTCTGGTGCCCACCACCACACGCTGGAAGACGGACTTCGTCTTTTCGTCTGAATGGCGGAGGGACTTCGTGGCCGCGTATCTCCATGAGGCCGAGGTGGATGAGGATTTGGAAACCGCCCTGGCCAAGTGCGACGTCATGGAGCGGACGATTCTCCTGCGCGCTTTGAGCTGGTGCCATATGGCCTATTTTGAATACACCGGGGGCGGACGAAATTTGCGAAACGATGTCACCTTTGACCGCATCACGGAGTATCTGGAGAACATGGAGGATATTCTCGCAAGGGGGTGAAACACCGCGGCCGGACGGGTTCGAAATGGCATCTCGAAAAAATTTCATTTCTCCCGGAAAATCACGTTGACAAGCACCGCTCCAGCACATATAAGGCGACTTCCCGATTGGGCAGGGCGGATAGCTCAGCTGGGAGAGCGTCGGCCTTACAAGCCGAAAGCCACAGGTTCGAGCCCTGTTCCGCCCACCATCGGCAAGAAGCGGAGCCGTAGTTAAGCTGGTTATAACGCCGGCCTGTCACGCCGGAGGCCGCGGGTTCGAGTCCCGTCGGCTCCGCCACCGAAAGTATCAGGGCCACCCCATTATGGGGTGGCCCTTTTACGTTGTGCGCCCAGTCATTTTTCCGTCCGGCTTTCTTTATCCGTAGGGCTCTCCGAATCCTCCGGAGGCCGCTCTTCTAACGGCTAAAGGCCTAAAGGCCGTTGGTGCGAATCCCGTCGGCTCCACGAGCTGAAAAACAGAGGCCGCCCTGGTGGGGTGGTTTAGTTAGGATTTGTATCCATCTCGCCTAAGCGTGCCATTTAAAAGCGAAAAAGGGGCCGTCCCAGTCTGGGACGGCCCCTTTTCGTGACGGGCTGGCGAAGGAGGGCTCTGCCATCGTATCCAGCGGCTTTGCTACAGTTCGTTGGGCAGCTGCTTGAGTTCTTCGTAGGTGAAGACGGGTCCGTCCTTGCAGACGTATTTGGTGCCGATGTTGCACCGGCCGCAGATGCCCACGCCGCATTTCATGCGTTTTTCCAGGGTTGTTATGATCTGATTGTCTTGAAAGCCGAGTTTATGCAAGGCTTGGATGGTGAATTTGATCATGATGGGGGGGCCGCAGGTGACGGCCACGGTGTTCTCCGGCGAGGGCTCCATCTCCAGGAGCACGTTGGGGATCAGGCCCACGGAGTGTTCCCAGCCCTCGGACTCCACGTCCACGGTGAGCTGGGTTTTCAGGTCGTCGCGGCCCAGCCAGTCCGGCAACTCGTACTGGAAGGCCATGTCCTGCGGGGTGCGCGCGCCGTAGAGCAGAGAGATGTCGCCGTAGTCGCCCCGGTTGTCCAGCATGTAGAGCAGCAGGGTGCGCAGCGGCGCCATGCCGATGCCGCCGCCTACGAAGACGATGTTCTTGCCCTTGAGATCCTCGTAGGGGAACCAGTTGCCCAGGGGGGCGCGCACGCCGATCTGGTCGCCCGGTGACATGGAGTGCAGCTTGGAGGTCACCTCCCCGGCGCGCATGACGCTGAACTGCAGGTAGTCCATGCGGGAGGGCGGGGAGTTGATGACGAAGGTGGACTCGCCCGTGCCGAACACGGACAGCTGCCCCACCTGGCCGGGCTTGAAGGAGAACTCCTTCATGCGCTTCTCGCCCAGCACCACGCGGAAGGTCTTGATGGCCGGGGTCTCGTCGATGATCTCGGTGATGGTGGCCACGTCCGGCAGGTAGGGGTTGAGCGGCTGCATTTCGCGTTCCTTGAGCACGGGCTACTCCTGCTCGGCCGACTCGGCGGCCGTGGCTTTGAGAACGATTTCGCGGATGTCCACGGACACGGGGCAGTGCTTTATGCAGCGGCCGCAGCCGCAGCAGGCGATGGCCCCGCCGTGGATGGTGGGATAGTAGCTGAACTTGTGCCCCACGCGGTTCTTCAGCCTGTGGGCCTTGGTGGGGCGGGGGTTGTGGCCGCTGGCCTCCATGGTGAACTGGTAGGACATGCAGTTGTCCCAGGTGCGCAGCCTGGCCCCTTCCGCCCCGCACGCCTCGTCGGTGATGTTGAAGCAGTAGCAGGTGGGGCAGAGGTAGGTGCAGGCCCCGCAGCTGATGCATTTGGCCGAGACCTCCTCCCAGAAGCCCATGTCGTCGAACAGCTCCAGCAGCTTGCCGGGCGTCTCCGAAAGATCCGGGGCCTCGCCCAGGCCCTCGGCCGCCCGCTTGTGCACGGCGTGCGCCTCGTCCAGCCGCTTCCCGGCGTCCTCCAGCAAGGAGCTTTGCAGCAGCTCCCCGCCGGTCTCGGTCACCGGCTCCAGCACGTAGCCGCCCTCCACCGGGGTCATGAGCACGTCGGAACACTCGGTGTCCGCCGGGCCGGAGCCCACCCAGTGGCAGAAGCAGGTGGAGGAGGGCCTGGGGCAGGCCATGGTGATGAAGGCGGTGTGCTCGCGCCGCGCCAGGTAGTTGAGGTCCTTGACGTCCTCGGCGTCGTACACCCGGTCGAAGGTGGCGAAGCCGCGCGCGTCGCAAGGGCGGCCGCCCACCACCAGCCTCGGCGTCTCGTCGATGGTCTCCTTGACCCGCACCTGGCTTGTGTCCGGGCTGGCCGGGTCCTTCTCGTAGCGAAAGACCATCAGCGGCTCGCACTGGGGAAAGACCGAGCCCTTGGGCGGCGTGGTGGCCTGGCGGCCCAGGGGAACCGGCTGGTCCGGGTCGAAGGGCCGAAAGACCACGGCCCCGCCTTCGCGGCGGGGGACGGCGGTCCGGCGCTCTTTGGCCAGCTCCGCCAGCCAGGCCGGGACCTTGTCGCCGGGGATGAACTTGGCTTCCATCACCACCCCCTCTCGTTGATGTTTTCCTCTTCCACCTGGAAGGCCATCAGCGGCGGCGTGGCCTCCACCTTGGTGCCAGCGCGGTAGTCGAACAGCTCCTCGACTTCCTTGTTCAGCTTGCGCTTGAGCAGCAGGAGGGGAATGCCCACGGGGCAGGCCCGCTCGCACTCGCCGCACTCGGTGCAGCGCCCGGCCAGGTGCATGGCGTGGATGACCTGGAAGAACCACTTCTCGTCCACCGTGTCCTGCTCGGTGATCCAGTGCGGGTCGCGGCAGTGGGCCACGCAGTGGTCGCGGCAGACGCACAGGGGGCAGGCGTTGCGGCAGGCGTAGCAGCGGATGCAGCGCTGCATGGCCTCACGCCAGTGCCCGGCCCGCTCTTCCAGCGGCCTGGACTCGAACTCGGCCACGTCGGCGTACTCGTCCGCCTCCGGCTCGGTCACCGGCTCGCCCACGAACTCGTCCGAGAGCAGGGCGTTGTGGTAGCGGCAGCGGCCGCACTTGTCCGCGGCCACCTCGGCCAGGGGGAACGATTTCTCCCCGCCGTCCACGGTCACTTTTACGGTGTCGCCCTCGACCCGGGCGTCCTCCACCAGGTCCAGGTCGACCTCGCGGGCGATCTTCTTCAGGCTGACCACCCCCTCGCAGGGAAAGCCGAATACCGTGATGTTTTCGCGGTCCAGAAGCTTTTCCTGCAAGAGCTCGATGACCGAGCGGCTGTCGCAGCCCTTGACCACCACGCCCACCTTCTTGTCCCGCAGGCCGGTGAGGTAGGTGGCCAGGTTGTGCACGCACAGCGGATCCAGCACCAGCCGGTCCACGTCCTCCTCGCCGCGCATGAACAGCGGCGTGGCGTGCAGGGGATCGAATCCCCGCTGCCAGCCGATGACCACGTCCAGCTCGGGCAGCCGCTCTTTGATGCGGCCTTTCATCTCATCCAGAAGGGACATGCTTCCTCCGGGTCAGGCGGCGTCCGCCGCCACGGCTTGCGCCCGGGCCACCTGCGCTTCGCTCAGGGCGGGCGCGGGGCCGAGTTCGTGGATGGCCTCGGTGAACTTGTGCACCACCGTCTGCCATTTCTTGCCTTCCGAGGCCGAGACCCAGGTGTACTCGAACCGCCGCTCGTCCATGCCCAGGATGGGCAGGAAGCGCTTCAGCACCTCCAGCCTGCGCCTGGCGTAGAGGTTGCCCTCGGAGTAGTGGCAGTCGCGCGGGTGGCAGCCCGAGACCAGCACCCCGTCCGCCCCGTGGAACAGGGCGCGGAGGATGAACAGCGGGTCGATGCGGCCCGAGCAGGGCACGCGGATGATGCGCAGGTCCGTGGGCTGCTGGAAGCGGCCCACCCCGGCGGTGTCCGCGCCCCCGTAGGAGCACCAGTTGCACAGAAAGCCGACTATTCGAAGCTCGTCACCAGTGGCTGCCGGCATAGGGCGTTGACCTCCGCGAGGATCTGGTTGTCAGTGAAGTGTTGCAGCTGGATGGCCCCCTGCGGGCAGGTGGCGGTGCACAGCCCGCACCCCTGGCAGACCGTCTCGATGACCCGGCCTTGGGCTGGCCCGGAAGTCCGTCTCCTCGATGGCCCCGAAGGGGCAGGTCTGGACGCACTTGCCGCAACCGATGCACCGCTTGATGTCCACCGCGGCCACCTGCGGGTCGCTTTCCAGCATGTCCTTGGAGAACATCTCCAGCACCTTGCTGGCGGCCGCGCTGCCCTGGCTCACCGAGGAGGGAATGTCCTTGGGGCCCTGGCAGGCACCGGCCAGGAACACGCCCGCGGTGTTGGTCTCCACCGGCCGCAGCTTGGGGTGGCTCTCCATGAAGAAGCCGTACTTGTCGTAGGAGATGCGCAGCTTCTCGGCCATCCGCGGCGAGCCCTTGGCCGACTCGGCCCCGGCGGCCAGCACCACCAGGTCCGCCTCGATCTCCACCTGCGTTCCGGCCAGGGTGTCCGCCCGCGCACCACGTACTTGTCGCCCTTGGGGTAGATCATGGCCACGCGGCCGCGGATGTAGCGGGTGTCGTACTCCTCCATGGCCCGGCGGGTGAACTCGTCGTACAGCTTCCCCGGCGCGCGGATGTCCATGTAGAAGACGTAGGACTGCGAGCCGGGCAGGTGGTCCTTGGTCAGGATGGCCTGCTTGGCCGTGTACATGCAGCAGAAGCCCGAGCAATAGGGACGGTCCACCGACTTGTCCCGCGAGCCCACGCACTGCACGAAGACCACCGTCTCGGGCTCCCTTGCCGTCCGAGGGGCGCTTGACGTGCCCGCCCGTGGGCCGGAGGCCGACAGCAGCCGCTCGTACTGCAGCGAGGTGATCACGTCCGGGTAGCGGCCGCCGCCGTACTGGGCGTACTTGGAGGTGTCGAAGAGGTCGAAGCCCGTGGCCGCGATGACCGCGCCCACCTCCTCCGTGACCAGCTCGTCCTCCTGCTCGTAGCGGATGGCCTCGGTGGGACACACCTTGGCGCAGACCCCGCACTTGCCCTTGGTGAAGCGGATGCAGAAATCCGGGTCGATGGAAGCCTTCTTGGGTATGGCCTGGGGAAGGGGATGTTGATGGCCGTGGTGGTGCCCACGCCCTCGTTGAAATAGTCCGCGGACTTCTTGCTGGG
>NZ_JOMJ01000005.1 GCF_000711295.1 Desulfohalovibrio reitneri
CCGGCGTCCTCCACCCGCAGGCGCAGCCAAGCCCGCCTAGACGGATAGGCCGTGGGCAGCTTGTGCCCGGCCAGATTCTCCACCCGCACGTCCACCGCCAAACTTCGCCGTCCAGGGCCGTGCGCTCAAGCGCCACCCGTGCCGACTTCTCCCGCAGGTGCTCCCGCGTGCGCTCGGCCGTGACGCGCAGGTCCGCCGCCGGGCGACCACGCCCAACTCTCCGGCGTTCTCGCGCAGAATGTCCAGCATCAGGAAGTTGCCGCCCCGAAAACGTGGCGCGAGAACCCGTCCCGCTCCTTGCCCAGCACGGAGGTCAGTTCCGCTGGTTCCTCCAGGGCGGGCATGTGGCAGGACTGGCAGGACCGCTCTTCCGTGTAGTCGCTGTGCCGCCACTCCAGGTAGGGCATCTGCTCCGGCAGCCTGCCGATGACCTCGCCTCCCGGCCGCGCGTGTGGGTGTAGAGGGTGTGGCAGGAGCCGCACAGGGCGGAGTCCTGCACATGTTTGGACTGGTTCGGCTCCAGCAGAGCGGAGGAACGCATGACCCGCTTCCGCCCGCCGTCGATCTCAAAGGGCCCGAAGGCCTGGCGGTCCGCGCCCAGCCCGCTGGCCTCGTCCACCGTGAACCCGGCCACGAAACTCTGAGGCGTTCCCAGCCCCTCCGCCTCGATCTGGTGGCACATGGAACAGGAAACGCCGTCCGAGGCCAGCCTGGCCGCCGGAGTCATGGGATTGGCGCGGCCTGTCCGGCCGCCGCCATGCGCCGCAGGGCGGCCAGGTGGCTGAACACCCGGCCCATGGTCCCGCCCACCTTGGCCTGGTAGCGGGCCATGGGCATGTGGCAGGCGGAGCACTCGTCCTGAATCTCCGCCTCGGCCCGAGGGTGGTCCAGCACCTCGCGGCGGATGGAAGCCTGCCAATAGGGGTCCCGGGCGGAGTTGGCCATGATGGAGGAACGCCAGTCGTTGCCCATGGAGATGTCCAGGCCCGAAGGCGCGGTGAGTCCGTTGTGGCAGGCCAGGCAGCGCTCGTGGGTGACGAACAGGTTCCGGGCGGGGCGGCCCCGTTCCCGCGTCACCGCCGCCAGCGGCCACGGCCGTACCGGCCAACACCAGCAGGAGAACGAGCAGGAGTCGTATCGCGCGCATGCTCACCATCCCTCGAAGAAACCGCCGTCGAACCAGTCCCAGAGCAGATAGGCCATGTAGCGGTGGTCGCGTGTCTGGTAGTTGTTCAGGGGGTAGCGCACGCCCAGGCCCAGCCGCACGTGCTGGCGGCGGTTCAGGGGAATCTGCACCTGGGGCACCACGTCCCACTCCGTGGGCGTGTTCCGGCCGATCTCCTCCTGGCCCACGAACTCCACCATGGGGGTCACGGTGCGGCCGAAGCGGCCGAAGGTGAAAGTGCGGCCCACGGCAGTGCGCCAGAACCACTCGTCGTTGACGTCGCGGTCGGAGGGGTTGCCCATGACGTGGGCGTAGCCCACCTGGGCGTGGGTGAATACGTCCCACAGCGGCCATATCTGCCCCCAGGCCAAGTACGGCTCCAGCTTGGTCACGCCGCCGCCCAGGCCGTTCTTCTCCTCGCCCGTGGGGATGACCACCTCCAGCCCCGGGAGACGATGGAGCCGTACTCCAGGCTGGAGTAGGCCACCAGCTTGGCGCCCAGGGTGGCGTCGCCCACGCCGGACTCCCAGTCCTGGTCGTCCTGCTCCCGCCACTCGTAGGGCACGGCCGCCTCCAACTGGAAGCGCGGCCGATGCGCTTTTCATAAATGGCCTTGAGGCGGGTGCTCTGGCGCTTCTTGTCGTCCACCTCCAGCTCCACCACCAGCTCGTCCTCGGGGTAGGCCTTGGTGGTCACCAGCGGCCGGGGCAGGTTCAGCTCGCCACGCGGCCAATCGTCGTCGCCGCACAGGGAGTGGACGTGGCGCAGCGTCTTGTCGACCTGCTCGATGGTCATGGCGTCGCCGAAGGCGGGCATGAACTCGGAGAAACCCCGCCCGGGGCCGCCCTCGGCCACCACGAAATACCAGTCCTGGGTGGGCTCGCGGGAGGCGAAGTTGCACTCGGTGAAGTCCGGCGGCAGCACGTCGAAGCCGAACTCCTCCGGATCGGCGCCCGTGCCGCCGGGCCGTGGCAGGCGGCGCAGGCCTTCATGTACAGGGCCTCGGGGTCCGAGGGCAGATCGCTTCCAAGTCGCCCATCCTCCGCCCCGGCCAGGCCGGCGCCCAGAACAGCAGCGCGGCCGCCAGCAGCGGCGCGGCCAGCAGTCCCCAGGGCTTCTTGGCGATTCGCATATCTCCTTCCTTGCTCGCGGCCCTGTCCCGGCCAATCCGGCTTGCCTACCAAAAAGGTAGGTAAATACAGGCTCTTCCATTCACTTTAGACCACTCGCGCGGTATCAGGTCAAGTCGTGGACTGTTGACAACCGAACCCGCCCGCGCACAAGCGAGGCAGGAGGGTCTGGATGCAGCCCATTCGCACCGGCATATTCGACCTGTTCACCATCGGCCCAGGCCCTTCCAGCTCCCACACCATAGGCCCATGCGGGCGGGACACAGATTTCTCCAGGTCCTGCGCGGACTGGATGGCGACGCCCTGGCCCGGGCCACAGGGGTGACGGCCAGGCTGTTCGGCTCGCTCTCGGCCACGGGCAGGGGGCACGGCACGGACCGCGCCCTGGTGGCCGGCTGCTGGGCCATCGCCCGGAAGAGGTGGAGCAGGCCTTTCTAGAGGAGCTGGCCATGCCCCATCCACCGCGCCGAATACCCACTCCGTCCACGGAAACGGTCAGATCGGCCTCCTTCCAGGGGGATGCGGCGGGGTGTGGCTGGGGTGCATGGCCAGCTCCTCTAGAAGGCCTGCTCCACCTCTTCCGGGCGATGGCCCAGCAGCCCGGCCACCAGGGCGCGGTCCGTGCCGTGCCCCTGCCCGTGGCCGAGAGCGAGCCGAACAGCCTGGCCGTCACCCCTGTGGCCCGGGCCAGGGCGTCGCCATCCAGTCCGCGCAGGACCTGGAGAAATCTGTGTCCCGCCCGCATGGGGCCTATGGTGTGGGAGCTGGAAGGGCCTGGGCCGATGGTGAACAGGTCGAATATGCCGGTGCGAATGGGCTGCATCCAGACCCTCCTGCCTCGCTTGTGCGCGGGCGGGTTCGTTGTCAACAGTCCACGACTTGACCTGATACCGCGCGAGTGGTCTAAAGTGAATGGAAGAGCCTGTATTTACCTACCTTTTTGGTAGGCAAGCCGAATTGGCCGGGACAGGGCCGCGAGCAAGGAAGGAGATATGCGAATCGCCAAGAAGCCCTGGGGACTGCTGGCCGCGCCGCTGCTGGCGGCCGCGCTGCTGTTCTGGGCGGCCGGCCTGGCCGGGCGGAGGATGGGCGACTTGGAAGCGATCTGCCCTCGGACCCCGAGGCCCTGTACATGAAGGCCTGCGCCGCCTGCCACGGCCGGGCGGCACGGGCGCCGATCCGGAGGAGTTCGGCTTCGACGTGCTGCCGCCGGACTTCACCGAGTGCAACTTCGCCTCCCGCGAGCCCACCCAGGACTGGTATTTCGTGGTGGCCGAGGGCGGCCCGGCGCGGGGTTTCTCCGAGTTCATGCCCGCCTTCGGCGACGCCATGACCATCGAGCAGGTCGACAAGACGCTGCGCCACGTCCACTCCCTGTGCGGCGACGACGATTGGCCGCGTGGCGAGCTGAACCTGCCCCGGCCGCTGGTGACCACCAAGGCCTACCCCGGGACGAGCTGGTGGTGGAGCTGGAGGTGGACGACAAGAAGCGCCAGAGCACCCGCCTCAAGGCCATTTATGAAAAGCGCATCGGGCCGCGCTTCCAGTTGGAGGCGGCCGTGCCCTACGAGTGGCGGGAGCAGGACGACCAGGACTGGGAGTCCGGCGTGGGCGACGCCACCCTGGGCGCCAAGCTGGTGGCCTACTCCAGCCTGGAGTACGGCTCCATCGTCTCCCCGGGGCTGGAGGTGGTCATCCCCACGGGCGAGGAGAAGAACGGCCTGGGCGGCGGCGTGACCAAGCTGGAGCCGTACTTGGCCTGGGGCAGATATGGCCGCTGTGGGACGTATTCACCCACGCCCAGGTGGGCTACGCCCACGTCATGGGCAACCCTCCGACCGCGACGTCAACGACGAGTGGTTCTGGCGCACTGCCGTGGGCCGCACTTTCACCTTCGGCCGCTTCGGCCGCACCGTGACCCCCATGGTGGAGTTCGTGGGCCAGGAGGAGATCGGCCGGAACACGCCCACGGAGTGGGACGTGGTGCCCCAGGTGCAGATTCCCCTGAACCGCCGCCAGCACGTGCGGCTGGGCCTGGGCGTGCGCTACCCCCTGAACAACTACCAGACACGCGACCACCGCTACATGGCCTATCTGCTCTGGGACTGGTTCGACGGCGGTTTCTTCGAGGGATGGTGAGCATGCGCGCGATACGACTCCTGCTCGTTCTCCTGCTGGTGTTGGCCGGTACGGCCGTGGCCGCTGGCGGCGGTGACGCCGGGAACGGGCCGCCCCCCCCGGAACCTGTTCGTCACCCACGAGCGCTGCCTGGCCTGCCACAACGGACTCACCGCGCCTTCGGGCCTGGACATCTCCATGGGCAACGACTGGCGTTCCTCCATCATGGCCAACTCCGCCCGGGACCCTATTGGCAGGCTTCCATCCGCCGCGAGGTGCTGGACCACCCTCGGGCCGAGGCGGAGATTCAGGACGAGTGCTCCGCCTGCCACATGCCCATGGCCCGCTACCAGGCCAAGGTGGGCGGGACCATGGCCGGGTGTTCAGCCACCTGGCCGCCCTGCGGCGCATGGCGGCGGCCGGACAGGCCGCGCCCATCCCATGACTCCGGCGGCCAGGCTGGCCTCGGACGGCGTTTCCTGTTCCATGTGCCACCAGATCGAGGCGGAGGGGCTGGGAACGCCTCAGAGTTTCGTGGCCGGGTTCACGGTGGACGAGGCCAGCGGGCTGGGCGCGGACCGCCAGGCCTTCGGGCCCTTTGAGATCGACGGCGGGCGGAAGCGGGTCATGCGTTCCTCCGCTCTGCTGGAGCCGAACCAGTCCAAACATGTGCAGGACTCCGCCCTGTGCGGCTCCTGCCACACCCTCTACACCCACACGCGCGGGCGGGAGGCGAGGTCATCGGCAGGCTGCCGGAGCAGATGCCCTACCTGGAGTGGCGCACAGCGACTACACGGAAGAGCGGTCCTGCCAGTCCTGCCACATGCCCGCCCTGGAGGAACCAGCGGAACTGACCTCCGTGCTGGGCAAGGAGCGGGACGGGTTCTCGCGCCACGTTTTCCGGGGCGGCAACTTCCTGATGCTGGACATTCTGCGCGAGAACGCCGGAGAGTTGGGCGTGGTCGCCCCGGCGGCGACCTGCGCGTCACGGCCGAGCGCACGCGGGAGCACCTGCGGGAGAAGTCGGCACGGGTGGCGCTTGAGCGCACGGCCCTGGACGGGCGAAGTTTGGCGGTGGACGTGCGGGTGGAGAATCTGGCCGGGCACAAGCTGCCCACGGCCTATCCGTCTAGGCGGGCTTGGCTGCGCCTGCGGGTGGAGGACGCCGG